>JBFGOX010000400.1:0-3498 GCA_041565015.1 Burkholderiaceae bacterium | reverse complement strand
TAAATGGCGCTTGATCGATGCGTCGTAGAAGCGGTTTTCGACCTCGATGATCGAGCGCTCGAAGAGATTCAGCAGGAAGTCGTAGCGGATGCCGGCGTCCTTGGCGACCGTCTCGCCGATCGCCAGGTACTGGCTGCCGGCGATGTCGCGGAAGAAATCGGACTTGCGCTTCGCACCGGGCGCGAACAGCGCGTGCGCCTCGGCGAACAGACGTTTGAAGACCTCGGCCAGCGCCTCGCCGACCGCGGAAGTCGCGTCGCCGAAGTGCGCGGTGGGCAGGTTGCGCTGGCAGGTTTCCTGCAGGTCGCCGAGCTGCTCGACGTACTGCTCGGCGCGGAAATCGCGTTCGAGCTGGCCGATGAAGCTGTCGAGCCCGCCGTTCAGGGCCTTCGTCTCCGCCAGCGCACGGCGAAAAAGATGGAAGCGGCCGCTGAGCATCGCTTCCTGCTTGGCGACCGCCGCCGCCGTGTCGTAGTTCGAGCGCGAGTTGGTGATGCCGCGGCCGAGGATGTGCTGGTTCTCGTCGATCACCACCGCCTTGGTGGTGGTCGAGCCGAGGTCGATGCCGATGAAGCAACGCATGTGTCGCTCCTTGCCGTCAGTGCGTGGCAATCGGGATGACGGCCGGACCGGCGGCGTGCCCGAACGTGCGCTTCTGCTTGACCATCTGGAAGTAGCTCTCCAGCCGGTTCTTGATGTTGGCCGCCGAGAAGTAGCGCGGATCGACGAGATCCGACTCAATGAACGCGGCCGGCTTGCCAGTGCGTTTCTCTACCTCGCGCAGGATCAAGAGCTGGCCGGCCGAGAAGCTGTTGCAGCTCTTGATCGAGTTGATCAGCAGGCCGTCGGCCTGGTACTCGTCGATGTAGCGGCAGATCATCTCGATCCGCGATGGCAGGTTCAGATTCGTGTAGCAGCCAAGGCAGTAATCGGCCAACGACTCAAGCGGGTGCTCGGGGTCGTGACGGAAACCGAAGTCGTACAGGCCGCCCACCTTGGCGTAGGTCGACGAGACGACCACTGCGCCTTCGTCGTAGAACATCTTCCAGAAGTCGCGGAAGCTGGTCCAGTTGGGCGGGCCTTCGACGATCAGCCGGTATTTCTCCTCGGCCATCTCGCCCTCTGGCGTGACCGGGCCCTTGCCCTGCCGCACCCGCTCGTCGATTTCGCTGCGGAGCACGCGGTAGTACTCGGTCGCCTCCGGCGTGCCGCGAAAGGCGGTGAAAATGGGGCCGATGTAGTAGACGGCGCCGAAGTAGCCGTCGATGGGCGAAGGGCGGTTCTTCGCCGAATGCAGCACGGCGACCAGGTCCTCCTCGGCCTTGGCCGATTCGCGCATGTACTGGCGCAGCCGGTCGATGTCGAACTTCACGCCGGAGACACACTCCAGCGCCGGGATCACCGTGTCCTTCAGTTGCCTGACGACGTACTCGCGCATGTTCGGTGCGATCTTGCCCTCGCCCTGGTACGGCACGTGCAGCATCGTCGTCTCGCAGCCGTACTTGTGGCGGATCAGCTCGAACCACTTCATGAAGGTGAAGCAGCCGGTGTACGACAGCAGCAGGATGTCGGGCTTCGGCAGCGCCTCGCCGGTCGGGCCGACCTCGCCGCCGAGCATCATGCCGAGGTCCGCCTTGACGTAGGTGCAGACGTCCTCGCTCTGGCCGTCGCGCTCGGCGTCCATGATCATCTTGCCGCTCTTCTTGCGCATGCCGTTCTGCAGCGCAGTGGTCTCGGGCAGGCTGCGCGCGAAATCGAAGCACATCAGCAGTTCGTTGAGGTTGCCGGGCACGAAGGTCGCCGAGACCTTGCGGTTGTTCTGCCGCGCGGTGGCCAGCTCCGTGTAGTTGCGGTTGATGAGTTCCTTCTGCAGCCACATCGCGTCCTCTTTCTGGACGTTCTGCGGCTTGGCGGTCGGCTTGCCGAGCGGGGAGGGCATGGCGATGGTGCTTGTGCTCATCGGGAACCTCGTGGGCTATTTGTCGCCCCGGCGCAGGCCGGGGCCCAATTTATCGGCGCCAGAACTTGGGTCCCCGCCTTCGCGGGGACGACAGTGAGAACGATCCGTCGATTTGCCCGCATCACGCCGCGTTCCATAACTTGATCGAATCGGCGAAAGTTCCGGCCTGTTCCCGGATCGGCGCCATCTGGCCGGTGTTCTCGGCGTACTTGAACGCGGTGTGCGGGACCTTGTGTTTGCTCAGCACGTCCTGCAGCATCGGCCGCTCGAGCAGCGCCGGATCGCAGAACGACGGCGCGGCGAAGATCACGCCCTCGGCGCCGTAGTCCTTCACCTGCTTGAGCAGGTACTGGCCTTTCTGCTCGCGCTTGACGTCGTACTTGGCTGCTGTCGTCGCCGAGCGATGCAGAAACGCCTTGCTCAATTCCTCGAGCGGCTTGCCGTCGGCCGGTACGTCGTCGAGCAGCCAGCGGTTCACCAGCATGAAGTCGTCGTCGACCACGTAGCAGCCGGCCATCTCGATCGACTTGATCAGCGCCAGCGGCGGCTGCTCACAGAAGGTGCCGTTGATCACAACGCGGGCGTTGTCGCGCTTCGGCCGGGAATACTCTTTCGCCGCGGCGATGTACTCGCGCACCAGCGCCGTGTGTTCCTCCGGCGGCAGCACCATGCCGGCGCGCAGCACCAGGTAGACCTCGCTGGTCGGCGCCTGCCACGGTTCGGCGGCGCGGTACTGGTACAACTCGCCGATCGCCGCCCGGTTGTCGTTGTACACAGCGATCGACGCGTTCAAGTTGGCGTCGGTGACTGCGCGGCCGGCCAGCTTGCCGAGATCCTCGCGCAGCACTTCGAGTTCCTGGACATAGAAGCGGCCGCCGATCTCGTCTTCGTAGTTCTGCGGCACGTCGAAGTAGCGCACGTATTTATCTTTGAACAGGATTTGCCACATGCCCGACAGGTTGCGGATCACGTCGCAGATCGACGGGAACAGCATGCCGTCGAGGCAGTCCAAACGTCCGGTCAACCCCAGCTCTATGGTCGAGCGCGGGATGCGGCAGATGTAGCTCTGGTAGTACGCATCGCCCTGGATCACCTCGAGCTGGTCGCCGCCGCCGAGGATGCCCACCGGCAGCATGCCAGCGGCGTGAATCAGCTCGCAAGGCACGTACACCGGCATGTAGCCGATCGCCTTGCGGCCAGGTGCGGCTGCCTTCCATGTCTTCACGGCATTGAAGTGCAGGTCCTCGGCGAGCCTCTCGCACCGCTCGACGATCTGCAGCACAGGCGGTTTGGCGATCATGCCTCCTCCTAACGGTGTTCCCACTGCGGCTTGCGCTTGGCGAGGAAGGCGGTCAGTCCCTCGTTGGCGTCGCGCGTGGCCATCAGCTTGTCGAGATACAGCCGCTCGACTTCTGCCAGCCGCTGGCGCACATCGCGCAGCATCGGGCCGCGCGCGGCTGCGGTTGCACAGGCCAGCGCGGCGGCGCTCTTGCCGGCCAGGTGCTGGTTGAAGTACGCCAGCGCTGCGGTTTCGGGGT
>JBFGOX010000399.1:0-3508 GCA_041565015.1 Burkholderiaceae bacterium | reverse complement strand
CCGCGAAGGCGGGGGACCGGGATCCAGTGTCTTCATCTTTCGGGATAGTCGAAGCCATGTAACGAGACTGGGTCCCCGCTTGCGCGGGGACGACACCGTTGCCGACCTTTTATGACCGTCTTCATCCTCCGCCGCCTCGCGCAGACGCTGCTGGTGCTTTGGGTCACCAGCGTGCTGGTCTTCGGCGGGCTGTTCCTGGTCGGCGATCCGGTCGAGATCCTCGTCGACCCGAGCGCTGACCAGATCGAGAAGGAACGCGCAGCCGCCGCGCTCGGCCTGGACAAGCCGATCCACGAGCAGTACTGGATCTTCCTGAAGGGCGCCTTTACCGGCAATCTCGGCAACTCGTTCGTCTACGCGCGGCCGGCGCTGCAGGTGATCTTCGAGCGGATGCCGGCCACGCTCGAACTGGCGGCGCTGGCGATGCTGATCTCCGTGTGCATCGGCATTCCGCTGGGCATGCTTGCCGGCCTGCGACCTCATTCGCCGATCGCCAAGGCGATCATGGCCGGCTCGATCCTCGGCTTCTCGCTGCCGACCTTCTGGGTCGGGCTGCTGCTGATCCTGGTGTTCGCGGTGCAGCTCGGCTGGCTGCCATCGACCGGCCGCGGGCCGACCACCGAGATCTTCGGCCTGCAGATCTCGATCCTGAACTGGGACGGGCTCAGGTACGCGCTGCTGCCGGCGATCAACCTGGCGCTGTTCAAGTTGAGCCTGATCATCCGCCTGACCCGCGCACAGGTACGCGAGCAGTCGCTGCTCGACTACATCAAGTTCGCTCGCGCCAAGGGGTTGAGCAAGACGCGGGTGATCGGCGTGCACCTGTTCAAGAACATCCTGATCCCGCTGGTCACCGTGATCGGGCTCGAACTCGGCTCGGTGATCGCCTTCGCGGTGGTCACCGAGACGATCTTCGCCTGGCCCGGCATGGGCAAGCTGGTGATCGACTCGATCTTCCAGCTCGACCGGCCGGTGGTCGTCGCCTACCTGATGGTCGTGGTGTTCATGTTCATCGTCATCAACCTGGTCGTCGACATCCTGTATTCGGTGCTCGACCCGCGGGTGCGGCTGGCGGACGTCAAGGCATAACGGATGTCCGCCGCCCCGAACAACGACAGCATCCCCGTCCGCGTCGAAACGCCGCTGGCGCGCTTCTGTTCGCAGTTCGCTGAAAGCAAACTGGCGCTGGCCGGGCTTGCGCTGCTGATCCTGATCGTCGGCACCGCGCTGCTGGCGCCGTGGATTGCGCCGCAGAACCCGTACGACCTGGCCGCGCTCGACCTGATGGACGCGCGCCAGCCGCCGGGCTCGAAGGCCTTCGGCTCCGAGATGACCTACACGCTTGGCACCGACGGCCAGGGCCGCGACATGGTCTCGGCGATCATCTACGGCCTGCGCGTTTCGTTGTACGTCGGCGTGGCCAGCGGCGCGATCGCGCTGACGCTGGGCGCGATCCTCGGCGTGCTCGCCGCCTACGCCGGCGGCCGCTTCGAGCAGGTGCTGATGCGGATCGTCGACGTGCAGCTCGGTTTCCCGGCGATCCTGGTGGCGCTGATCCTGCTCGCCGTGCTCGGCAAGGGGGTCGACAAGATCATCATCGCCCTGGTCACCGTGCAGTGGGCGTATTACGCGCGCACGGCACGCTCGGCGGCGCTGGTCGAACGCGGCAAGGAATATATCGAGGCGGCACGCGGGCTCGGGCTGTCGGCAGGGCGCATCGTGCTGCGCCACCTGCTGCCCAATGCGTTGCCGCCGCTGATCGTCGTCGGCACCGTGCAGGTCGCGCATGCGATCGCGCTCGAGGCGACGCTGTCGTTCCTCGGTCTTGGCCTGCCGCCGACCGAGCCGTCGCTGGGCCTGCTGATCGCCAATGGCTACGAGTTTCTGCTGTCGGGCAAGTACTGGATCAGCGTCTATCCGGGCGTGGCGCTGCTAGTGACGATCCTGTCGATCAACCTGGTCGGCGACCAGCTGCGCGACGTGCTGAACCCGAGGCTGGCCAAGTGACGCATCCGCCCGAAAGCAAGGGGCGCGGCCGCGCGGCGATCGGGCGCCGATGCGCCATCGCCGCGAAAGCGGGGATCCTGTGTCGTTCGAGAACCCGCAGGCGGCGCTGGCACACGAATGGAGACAGCGCCGTCATTCCGGTTGCACGAAGCGAAGACCGGGAGCCGGTTTCCTCGTGCACCTTGGGCGCCGGCCTCCGCCGGGGCGACGCTGCATGAGCCTGCTCGAAGTCCGCGATCTGGTCACCGAATTCGCGCTGCGCGACGGCGTGCTGCGCGCGGTGCAGGGGGTTTCGTTCGCGCTCGATCGCGGGCAGATCCTCGGGCTGGTCGGCGAGTCGGGATCGGGGAAATCGGTCACCGGATTCTCGATCATGGGCCTGATCGATCCGCCCGGGCGCGTTGCCGGCGGCAGCGTCCGCTTCGACGGCCAGGAGCTTGTCGGCAGCTCGGAAGAGCGGCTGCGCGCGCTGCGCGGCAAGCGCATCGCGATGGTCTTCCAGGACCCGATGATGACGCTCAACCCGGTGCTGTCGGTCGAGACGCAGATGGTCGAGACGGTGCTCGCGCACGAGAAGGTCTCTCGGCAGTCCGCGCGTGCCCGCGCCGTCGACGCGCTCGGCCGCGTCGGCATTGCATCACCGCAGGAGCGACTGGCGCAGTACCCGCACCAGTTTTCCGGCGGCATGCGGCAACGGGTGGCAATCGCCATCGCGCTGCTGCACAGCCCGGATCTGATCATCGCCGATGAGCCGACCACGGCGCTCGATGTCACCGTGCAGGGGCAGATCCTGTACGAGATGCAGAAGCTGGTGCGCGAACTCGGCTCGGCGCTGATTTGGATCACGCACGATCTGGCGGTGATCGCCGGGCTGGCCGACCGGGTCGCGGTGATGTACGCCGGCCGCATCGTCGAGGAGGGCGAGGTTGCCGACGTGCTCGATGCGCCGGCGCATCCGTATGCGCGCGGGCTGCTCGATTCGGTGCCGACCAACAATGCCGGCGCCCGGCGGCTGAACCAGATTCCCGGCATGACGCCGTCGCTGCTCGCGCTTTCGCCGGGTTGCGCCTTCCGGGACCGCTGCCGCTACGCGCAGCCGCGCTGCGGCGAGATGCCCGAACTCCTCGGTGCGGGCGGGCGCAAGGTGCGCTGCCATTTTCCGCTGACGGCGGCGGCAACGGCGGGCGCGGCTTGAAGCATCGACGATGAAACCGCAGCTGCTCGAATTCCGCGCCGTCAGCAAGCGCTTCGTCAAGCGGCTCGATTCGATCGAGCGGCTGGCGAAGCGGCTCGGCGCGCGCGTGACCGAGCACACGGTGCACGCGGTCGATGCGGTCAGTTTTGCCGTCGCGCAGGGCGAGGTGGTCGGGCTGGTCGGCGAATCCGGCTGCGGCAAGAGCACGCTCGGCCGGCTCGGTTGCGGCCTGCACACGGTTTCCGACGGCGAGGTGCTTTATCGCGGCGCCAACTTCGCCGCCGGCGGCGGTCGGCGGCCGCCGAT
>JBFGOX010000398.1:0-3516 GCA_041565015.1 Burkholderiaceae bacterium | reverse complement strand
TGCCGCAGCCGCTCGCCGTGCTCGACATGCGCGTGCTCCATGACCTCGATCGGTCCGGCGGCCATGCCGCCGGCGCCGGCGCGCATCATCGGAAAGAGGATCTGTTCCTCCTTCTGCATGTGTTCTTCGATCGCCTCGGCAATGTGTTCGAGCAGACTGGCGAGCCCCTTCGGTACCTCGGGGTGCTGCGCATGCGTTTCCTCGACGCGGCGAGCCATCGTGATCAGTTCGGGCAGTTCGCGCCGATGCGTCTCGTGAAAACGGGTCAGGATGTGATCGATCAGCGGCAATGCGGCTTCGGGCGCCTCGGCCTCAGCGGGCGCGAGCGCGCCAAGTTCGCGTTCGATCGTGCCGGCGTCGACGCCGCCCGCGGCGGCCGCTTCGCGCAGCGACTGGTTGCCGCCGCAGCAAAAATCGAGCTTGTAGCGGCGGAACACCGCAGTGGCGCCCGGCAGATCGCGCGCAATGTCGGCCAGCGACTGATCGGCGTGGACGGGGCTTTCCGTTGCTGTAGTCATGCTCTCTCCCTTGCGTTTCGATTCAATGGGCAACGCGAGTCTGCGCAGTCGCTGGCCAGATTTCCCTGCTCTGGATCAAGCGCTGCAGCAGGGGTTACCTCCGAAGAGGTGGTTGGCGTCGCAAGGCGCATTTGATGCGGATCAGATTCGCGTCCGCTTCGATGTATCGGCACCTCGTTATAGTCGGCGGCGAACGGGAGGCTCGTGCCCGACGGAGATCACCATGACCGAAAGCATCAAGTACCTGCTCGACGAATCGCGGATTCCCAAGCACTGGTACAACCTGATGGCGGACCTGCCATCGCCGCCGCCGCCGGTGCTGCATCCCGGCACGCGGAAGCCGGTCGGACCTGACGACCTGGCGCCGCTGTTTCCGATGGCGCTGATCGCGCAGGAGGTGTCGACCGAACGCGAGATCGAGATCCCGGAGCCGGTGCGCGAGGTCTACAAGCAATGGCGGGTAACGCCGCTTTATCGGGCGCGGCGGCTCGAACGCGCGCTGCAGACGCCGGCGCGCATCTACTATAAGTACGAGGGCGTAAGTCCTGCCGGCAGCCACAAGCCGAACACCGCCGTGGCGCAGGCGTTTTACAACAGCGATGCGGGCGTGAAGCGGCTGACCACCGAGACCGGCGCCGGCCAGTGGGGCTCGTCGCTGGCCTTCGCCGGTGCCGTGTTCGGACTCGACGTGCAGGTGTTCATGGTGCGCGTGTCGTACAACCAGAAGCCGTATCGCCGCGCGCTGATGGAAACCTACGGTGCGCGCTGTATCGCCAGCCCTTCCGCAGAAACCGAGTACGGGCGCGGCGTGCTCGCCAAGTCGCCGGACAGCAACGGCAGTCTGGGCATCGCCATCTCCGAGGCGGTCGAAGTGGCCGCTGGTCGCGAGGACACCAAGTACGCGCTGGGATCGGTGCTCAACCACGTGCTGCTGCACCAGACCGTGATCGGGCAGGAGGCGATGGCGCAGCTTGAACTGGCCGGTGACTATCCGGACGTGATCGTCGGCTGTACCGGCGGCGGCTCGAACTTCGCCGGCATCGTCTTTCCGTTCCTGGGCGCGCAGCTGCGCGGCGGGCGGCAAGTGCGCATCGTCGCGGTGGAGCCGTCCGCGTGTCCGAGCCTGACGCGAGGCCGTTATGCGTACGACTTCGGCGACACCGGCCACATGACGCCGCTGGCCAAGATGCACACGCTCGGCTCGACGTTCATACCGCCGGGTTTTCATGCCGGCGGGTTGCGCTACCACGGCATGGCGCCGCTCGTATCGCACATCCAGCAGCTTGGGCTGATCGAGGCTTGTGCCTACCCGCAGACGCAATGTTTCGAGGCCGGCGTGCTGTTCGCGCGTCACGAGGGCATCGTTCCTGCACCGGAGGCCAATCACGCCGTCAAGGGCGCTATCGACGAGGCGCTGCGCTGCCGGGAAGAAGGCCTAAGTCGCGCGATCCTCTTCAACCTGTGCGGTCATGGCCACTTCGACATGCAGGCCTATACGGACTACTTCGCCGGCAAACTATCCGACCAGGAGTACGACGAAGGCGAACTGGCAATGGCGCTGGCCGGGCTGCCCGGCGTGGCGGAACCTGCGTAGTAGTAAGGCGATCGCAGGTATTTGTCGTGCCGAAGCATCGAATTACTTCAGTTAATTCGATTGAAGGTGGTAAGTTCGGAACTGCCGAACCTTTCCGGCGACCATCAGGACCCATTTAAATGAGCAAAGCCGTAGCGGCCATCAAGGCTGAGATCGTCAAGAAACAGGCCGAGATCGATGCGCTGAAGAAGGCGCTGTCGGCGCTCGGCAGTGCCGCTGCCGCGCCTGCCGGCCGGGGCAACCGCAAACCACGGACCGAAGCGCAGAAACGCAAGATCTCTGCGGCGCTGAAAAAGGCCTGGGCCGAGCGCAAGAAAGCCGAGAAGAAAGCCGGCTGACGGGCGCGACGCGGATTCGCCGTCGCCGGTTTACTCCGCGTGCGCGGGAATCGAGCGCACCGACAGCACGCCTTCGATGCTGGCGATCGTGTTGATCACGTCCTGACTGACCGGGCTGTCGACGTCGACCAACGTGTAGGCCATCTCGCCGCGCGACTTGTTGACCATGTTGTGGATGTTCAACCCGGCCATTGCCATCGCCGTGGACATCTGACCAAGCATGTTCGGGACATTCGAATTGGCGATGCCGATGCGGTGCTCCGACTCGCGCGCCATCTCGACGCTGGGGAAATTCACCGCGTTGGCGATGGTGCCGTTTTCGAGAAACTCGCGCACCTGGTCGACCACCATCACCGCGCAGTTTTCTTCCGCCTCGGCCGTCGAGGCGCCCAGGTGCGGCAGTGCCACCACGCCGGCGACGCCCGCCAGGCGCGGTGACGGGAAATCGCACAGGTAGCTCTTCAGCCGTCCGGCGGCCAGCGCTTCGACCACTGCTTCCTCGTCGATGATCGCGTCGCGGGCGAAGTTCAGCAGTACCGCGCCGTGCTTGATCGATATCAGCCGCTTGCGGTCGATCAGCGCGCGCGTGGCGGCAACTAGCGGCACGTGCAGCGAAATGAAGTCGGCGTGCTTCAGCAGTTCCTCGATCGAGTTTGCCTTGCGCACGCCCGAATGCAGCCGCCAGGCCGCATCGACGGTGATCTCCGGGTCGAAGCCGATGACCTTCATGCCGAGCTTCAGGGCCGTGTCGGCCACCATGCCGCCGATGGCGCCCAGGCCGATCACACCAAGCGTGCGCTGCGGCAGTTCGATGCCGGCGAACTGCTTCTTGCCGTCCTCGACGCGCGCCTCGAAATCCTCGGCCTCCGGCGGCAGCGCGGCGACGAACTGCAGTGCCGGAACCAGGTTGCGCGCACCGATCAGCAGCGCGGCAAGCACCAGTTCCTTGACTGCGTTGGCGTTTGCTCCCGGCGCGTTGAACACCGGCACGCCGCGCGTGGATAGTCCCGCCACCGGGATGTTGTTGGTGCCGGCGCCGGCGCGTCCGATGGCCTTGACGCTGGCC
>JBFGOX010000397.1:0-3516 GCA_041565015.1 Burkholderiaceae bacterium | reverse complement strand
CGGCGGCGGGCGCTCGGCGCTGGGGCCTCGTGCGCGGCGCGCGCGCCGATGCGCTAGTCGTCGACACCACGGAGGCGGCGTTGCTCGGCATTCCCGCTTCGCGATTGCTCGATGCGCTGGTCTTCTCCAGCCCCGGACGGCCCTGGCGCGACGTGATGGTGGCCGGCAACTGGGTCATCCGCGACCGCCGACATCGGCGGTCTGCGGCAATCGCGGCGCGGTTCGCGGCGGCGATGCAGTCGATCTGGGGCGAGCACCGACTCGGGGACTGAGAAGAAGGAAAAGCGCGGCGGCGCCGCCGGCGCGCGGCACCGCGGTTCAGACGGGCGTGTCTTTCTTCGGGACCAGGGTGGGAAATTGGGTGGGGAATTCGGTCGGCGCCGAGTCACCCATGACGACCGTATTGCCCTCGCTCCACGGCGCATCGTGGTAGTCGAACGTGCGCAGCAGCCGCGGCTTGACCACTTCGAAGAACGGCGAGATATCGAAATCGCGCGGGACGTACAGGCTGTGGTGGCGCAGCCGCCATAGCTCGCGCACCTGGTCGGCACGGTTCGGATCGCCATCGCGCTTGCGCGAGATGACCGGCAGGATCGGGTAGCGGACGGCACCGAAGGCCTGCGCGATCAGCGTCGAACAGATCGCCCGCGTCGGATCGCCGCTGCCGAAGGAGATCAACTGACGGCGCAGGCGCGTCGGCACCGGAAACGGCAGCAGGTAACGGGCCAGGTCGAGAACGTTCTTCAGGTCGTACTGATAGCCCAGCCGGTCGATCACGTACTTGATCAGCCGTTCGCAGTCGGCCGCTGTGAGATTGACTGGCCTGCAGATGCGCATGCGAAAGCCGCCGTAGCACGACAGCGGCACGGCTCGCACGCCTTCCAGCACGTCCGCCTCGACCAGCGTGGCCGCTTCGCCATTGACCGGCGGCAGTTCGGGGCGCTGACCGACATACAGCGCCGCGTGCGACCAGGTCGACTGCGTCAGGTACTTGATCACCGCGCTCATGCGCGAGTTGCCTTCGACCAGCAGCACGTCGCCCGGGGCCAGCGTATCGGCGGCCATCCGGGCGTCGAAATTCGTTCCGCCGGGGGTGCCGATCGGCTTCGAAAGATAGGTGGCGATTGCCCGCCCGACGAACTCGAACACGATTGCGCTGCCAACGCCTGAAGTGGACGCTTAAATAGTATTCGGCGTGCGGGCGACGCAAGACGCTGTTCTGCCTAGTACGCACGGCAGAGGCCTGGCAATGGGTCACCGGTTTTTCGCCTCGTCGGCGCCGGGGCCGCCGACGCGTCAGCCTTTTGCGCGGGTGAACGCCGCAAGATCCCAGTGGCCGGTCTCTTCATCATGGCGAAGGACGTAGGCATGCCCGTCTTCGGCGTCGACCTTGAACCAGCGCTGCGTCGGCGCGAACCAGCGGTCGACGATCGCGCGCACGGCGAGCCTGCGCTCGCCAAGCCAGAAGGCAAGCGGTTCCTGGTCACCGCGATAACCCGCGTAGCACTCGACGCGAATCGCCATGCGCCGACGATACGCCGCGCTGCATTGCTCTGAACGTCTCCGAGGGTCCTCAGGGCGGTCTGGCGCCGCGGCGGGCAGGCAACGGGTTTCGCGTCGCGCGGCGGCACGCGGACCGTGCGCTACCGCAAGCCGGTGTTCCGCCAAGCGATGAAAGAGACGAACGAGGCGGGCGACGACGCGTGGATGCGATCTTGTGCAATCGCCTTGCACGCATCACACTCGCGCGGCGCCGTGTCGCTATTCCGGACGGAAGGGGCGGGCGGCGCGAACAACGACGACACGTCGGCTCGTCGGCCGACGTGCGCACAGCGACAAGGAGCCAACATGATCAAACTGATACGTCGCAATTGGCTGGCCTGCGCGGCCGCCGCGCTTGCGCTTGCTTTCGGCGGCATCGCTGCCGCGGCCTATCCCGATCGACCGATCACGATCATCGTCCCGTGGGGTGCGGGCGGCGGCACCGACGCGGTCGCGCGCTTCGTCGGCGCCGAGCTGGAGAAGGAACTGAAGCAGCCGGTCAACGTCGTCAACCGCACCGGCGGCAGCGGCGTCGTTGGCCACCAGGCGATCCAGTCGGCAGCGCCCGACGGCTACACGCTCGGCCTGATCACGGTAGAGATCACCATGATGCGGCACATCGGCCTGACGCAGCTGTCGCATTCCGACTTCACGCCGATCGCGCTGATCAATTTCGATCCGAACGCGGTGTTCGTCCGCACCGACTCGCCGATCAAGGATGCCAAGGCGCTGCTCGACGCCGTCAAGGCCGATCCGGGCAAGTTGAAGGCCAGCGGCACCGGCCAGGGCGGCATCTGGCACCTGGGGCTGGCAGGGATGCTGGTCGACGCCAAGCTGCCGGCCAACGGCGTGACCTGGGTGCCGAGCCAGGGCGCAGCGCCGGGGCTGCAGGACCTGGTCGCCGGCGGCGTCGATCTCGTGTCGGCATCACTGCCCGAAGCGCGTTCGCTGATCGACGCCGGCCGCGTGCGTCCGCTGCTGCTGATGTCCGACAAGGCCGATTCGCTGTTCCCGAACGTGCCGCTGCTGAAGAGCGTCAACGGCAGCTCGTGGACCAACGGCGCCTGGCGTGGCCTGGCGGGACCCAAGGGCCTGCCGAAGGAAGTGACCGACAAACTCGGCCCGGCGGTAAAGAAGATCTACGAATCGAAGGCCTACGCCGACTTCCTCGCCTCGCGCGGCTTTGGCGCCACCTGGGCGGACGGTCCCGGCTTCGCGAAGTTCATGGCCAAGGGTGACGACGACATGGCCAAGGTGATGAAAGCGGCCGGTATCGCCAAGTAGCGGGCAGGGGCGGCCGGCCTGTAACAGGCCGCCCGCCCTTTCCGTCGAGCGATCACGCGCGCGATGCGCGTCAACGACGCCCTGATCGGCGCCGTACTGCTGGCACTGGCGCTGGCGGTGCTGTGGCATGTGCGGACATTTCCGCCGGTGCCGGGTCAGCCGTATGGCTCGGCGCTGTTCCCGACGCTTGCCGCGGCCGGCCTGGCCGTCACGTCAGTGCTGCTGATCGTGCAGGGTGTGCGCAGCGGTGCGCCGTGGCAACGGGCGAGCGAGGCGGCGCGTTCCGGGCGTGTCGCCGCCGCGGTGACGATCACCGCCCTGGTGTTCTACCTGCTGGCTTCGCAGCGCGTGGGCTTCATCATCAGCGCCGTGCTGATGCTGGTGGCGATGCTGTCGGCCTACGGCGTGCGCAAGGCGCTGATCGCGCCGGTTGCGCTCATTGCGACGCTGGTCATCCACACGCTGTTCTTCAAGCTGCTGAAGGTGCCGCTGCCGTGGGGCTGGCTGGCGCCGGTGGCATGGTGACGCGCGATGCGCTGCGTTGCTTCGACAGCTTTGCCTAGCGTGGCGCGCCGCTGATGGACGCCGTCTGGCTCGCGCTGCAGATGGTCGCCAACCCGCAGGTGCTGGCGGTCGTCGTCGGCGCATCGATCTTCGGCCTGTTCGTCGGCGCCGTGCCGGGCCTGACGG
>JBFGOX010000396.1:0-3535 GCA_041565015.1 Burkholderiaceae bacterium | reverse complement strand
GACCACCGTCGTGTCGGCGTCGGGCCCGTTGGTGATCCACATCTTGGTGCCGTTCAACACGTAGACGCCGCCTTTGTCTTCGGCCTTCAGCTTCATGCTGATGACGTCACTGCCGGCGCCCGATTCGCTCATCGCCAGCGCGCCAACATGCTCGCCGGAAACGAGCTTCGGCAGGTATTTCTTCTTCTGCGCCGCGCTGCCGTTGCGGTGGATCTGGTTGACGCACAGGTTCGAATGCGCCCCGTACGACAGGCCGATCGAGGCCGAGGCGCGGCTGATTTCCTCCATCGCGATCATGTGCGCGAGGTAGCCCATGTCGGCGCCGCCGTATTCCTCGGCCACGGTGATGCCGAGCACGCCGAGCGCGCCCATCTTCGGCCACAGGTCCATCGGGAACTGGTCGGAGCGGTCGGTCTCGGCGGCGCGCGGTGCGATCTCCGCCTGCGCGAAGTCGCGCACGGCATCGCGCAGCGCATCGATGTCGGCGCCGAGGCCGAAGTCAAGTCCGGGAAGTTGCATGGATGTCTCCAGAAAAGAGCCTTGCCACCGGTGAACACGGATTACCCGGGTTGGAAACGTACTTCGTTTTCGCCGGTGAGATCCGTGTAATCGGCGGCGAGATTCCTTGGCCCTTGTTTTCCGTCGCTAGACCCGCTCATCGCTCATGCCTTGCATGACCATCAGCGTCTGCTGCATGGTAGCCACCCGCGTCTCGCGTCCGGCCTCGAGTCCGAATACGTCGGCACGGACGATCGAAAGCGTGCGGCCGGGCTTGAGCACTTCACCGCGCGCGATCAGCCGTTCGCCCTTGGCCGGCGCCAGCATGTTGATCTTGTACTCGACCGTGAGCACGCTGGCATCGGCCGGCATCAGCGTGAAGGCTGCATAACCACCGGCCGAATCGCCGATCATGCCGACTACCCCGCCGTGCACGAACTTGTGCTGCTGCGTGAGGTCGTCGCGCACCGGCAGTTCGATCTCGCAGCGGCCGGGCTCGACGCGGGTCATCACCGCGCCGATCAGGCCCATCGCGGCCTGGCGCGCGAAGGAAGCGCGAACGCGCGTTTCGAAGTCCGGATTGGCGGCAACGAAGTCCATGGTGCGGTCCTGCGCGGATCGATCGGTGCCGCAATCGTAGCGGTACCGACCGCGGCCGTATCGCGTGACCCTTCAGGGCGCCGGCTGTGCATCGCCCAGAAGCAATCCGCCGCGAACCATGCGGTAGATGAACCAGATCCAGGTCACGACAAGGCCAAGCCCGCCCACCATGGCGCCGCCGACGCTGGCGAAGATCGACTCCCAGCTGATCTGCAGCGACAGGGTCCGTGGCGAAGTGCCGCCGCTACGGATCAGTTCGGCCAGCACGTCACCGATGAGCGGCCACACGCCGACCAGGATCACGCCCATGCACAGCAGGTAGGCGGCCAGCGACCACCAGAAGGTGCGGATCAGCCAGCGGTGGTGTGAAACGATGAAGCCGGCATCGGCGCCGTCGCGTTTGACGTAGTTGATGATCAGCCCGACGACGGGGCCGACAAGAAAGCCGACCGCGCCGACCGCATGCAGGGCGTATGCGACCCAGATCGCGCTGTACTCCGCACTCGGGGGTTGCGCCGGTTCAGCGGGCGATGCGGTCTGCGTCATGGCGTGGAATCCTGATCCGATGCGGTGATCGTAGCCGCGCCGCGGCCCGGCGCCGCGCATTCCAGGCAGCGATTCCTGCAGTCCGTCGCCTTGCTGTCGGCCCCAGGCCGCTCTGTGCGCCCGTTGCACGGCCGCGTCGGCCGACGCTGCACTGCGGCGGACCGGCGGCAGTTGCTACCCTTGCGCGCCATGGCTGAACGCAGCGCACAGTCGATCCTCAGCGGGGTCTTCGGTTACGAGACCTTTCGCGGCTTCCAGCGCGAGGTCATCGATCACGTCGTCGAAGGCCGCGATGCGCTGGTGCTGATGCCCACTGGCGGCGGCAAGTCGGTCACCTATCAGATCCCGGCGCTGTTGCGCGACGGTGTCGCCGTGGTGGTCTCGCCGCTGATCGCGCTGATGGCCGATCAGGTGGCGGCGCTGCGCGAGCTCGGCGTGCGCGCCGCGTACCTTAATTCGACGCTGACGGCCGGCGAAGCGGCAGAAGTGGAGCACGCGATGCGACGCGGCGAGCTCGATCTCGTCTATGTCGCACCGGAGCGGCTGCTGACCGAGCGCTTCGTGCGCCTGCTCGAACAGTGCCGGCTGGCGCTATTTGCGATCGACGAGGCGCACTGCGTCTCGCAGTGGGGCCACGATTTCCGCCCCGAGTATGGCCAGCTTGCCCTGTTGCGCGAGCGCTGGCCGGCGGTGCCACGGGTGGCACTGACCGCGACTGCTGACGTGCCGACGCGGCGCGAAATCGTCGACAGGCTGCTGCGCGAGGCGCGCGCCTTCGTCGCCAGCTTCGACCGCCCCAACATCCGCTACCGCATCGTCGAAAAGCGCGAGCCGCGCGAGCAGCTGCTCCGTTTTATCCGCGACGAACACCCGGGCGAAGCAGGCATCGTTTACTGCCTGGCGCGCAAGTCGGTGGAGCAGGTGGCGGCCTACCTGGAGGGCAACGGCATCACGGCCCTGCCTTACCACGCCGGCATGGCGGCGGCCGATCGCAGGCGCTCGCAGGAGCGTTTCATGCAGGACGACGGTGTGGTGATCGTGGCGACGATCGCCTTCGGCATGGGAATCGACAAACCCGACGTGCGTTTCGTCGCCCACCTGGACATGCCGAAGAGCACCGAGGGCTACTTCCAGGAAACCGGCCGCGCCGGCCGCGACGGGCTGCCGGCCGACGCTTGGATGACCTATGGCCTGGCCGACGTCGTGCAGCAGCGCCGGCTGATCGAGCTGTCGGATGCCGACGAGTCCTACAAGCGGCTGTCGACGGCCAAGCTCGACAGCATGCTCGGCCTGGCCGAGGCGGCCGATTGCCGCCGCGTGCGCTTGCTGGCTTATTTCGGCGAGGCCTCGACGGCCTGCGGCAACTGCGACAACTGTCTCGATCCGCCGCAGGTGCGCGACGCAACGGACGATGCCAAGAAGCTGTTGTCGTGCATTTATCGCTGCCGGCAGGCGAGCGGCTTCGGCTTCGCCGCCACGCACGTCGTCGACGTGCTGCGCGGCAAGCGCAGCGAAAAGGTGCTGAAGTTCGGCCATGATCAACTGAGCACCTACGGCATCGGCGCCGAGGTGGCGGAAGCCGACTGGCGGCTGCTGCTGCGTCAGTTGATCGCCGGCCACTGCGTCGAGGTCGACCACGAGCGCTTCAACGTGCTGCAGCTCACGGAGGCGAGCCGCGCCGTGTTGCGCGGCGAACGGACGGTGGCGCTGCGGCGGCAGACTGCCGCGGCGGGGCGCCGCACGAAGAAACAGAAGGCGGTGGCCGGCGGCAGCCTCGACACGGCGGCGCAGGCGCTGTTCGAGCGGCTGCGCGAGTGGCGCGCGCAGGTGGCGCGTGATCATGGCGTACCGGCGTACGTCGTGTTCCACGACGGCACGCTGCAGGCAATCG
>JBFGOX010000395.1:0-3540 GCA_041565015.1 Burkholderiaceae bacterium | reverse complement strand
GCGAAGTCGGCATATCCACGCACATCGATCGCATGCTGCGGGCAAGCCTTCACGCAGGAGTAACACTCCCAGCACATGTTGGGCTCGATGTTGTAGGCACGGCGATAGGTCTTATCGATGTGCATGATGTCCGAGGGACAGATGTCGACGCAATGTCCACATCCGTCGCACCTTGTCATATAGACGAAGGTAGGCATTTGTTCGGTTCCTTATCTATGCAACAGAACTTGCGGGCTGCTCATGAATCAATAGTGGCGGGGCGCTTCGCGTTTGATGCCAAGCCCCATGTCCATCGGGGCGTCTCGCAACAGTTCCATCGAGTGCCTTTTCTGCTGCTCAGGATCATCACGGGTCTGCGTCGGCAAATTCTCGGCCGTACCGTTGGCCTCGGAGACCCTTTTCTCGAAGGCCGCCGCGGGCTTGAAGAACATGTGCGCGAACTTGGACCACGGCACCGATCCGAACAGCACCGTGGTGGCGATCACGTAAAGGCCGAACAGCACGCCGACGCCGCCACCGGCCACCGCCCACAGCAGGCCCAGCGTGACGCTCGCCAGCAGCGACAGGATGAACAGATCCGCTCGCATCACGCGGAATGGCGAATTCCCCTCGGCTGCGACGTCGGCACGGATGAAGAACCAGAACCAGTAGCCGCCGACGCAGACCATCAGGCCGCCAAGCCACCACAGCAGCGAGACGATCGCGGGCGTTGGTGTCGCCGGCGCCGGGTAGCCGAACACCATGATCGCGGTCATCAAGACATGAAGCACGAACCCGTACATCGTCAGCAGATGCGCGACCCGGCGGCGCGCGTTGCAGAACTCGCCTGACGTGAGTACGTCAACTACCGCCGTCTGAGCGGCGATCGACATCAGTTCGCCGCCGCCGAGCTGTTTCGTGCCCCGGCTCTTTGATCGGCGCCAGTTTTCGAAGAAATACTTGGCGCTTCCCTTGTGCACGATGTCGAACAGCGTGCCGGCCGCAACCAGCAGGACCATCAGCACGACATAGGTCTGCATGACGGTCGGCGACAGCCACGTCGAGAGCGTGGCAAACGGATTGCTGATGAACATCCTTGATCTCCTCCCTTGCCCGGCGCGGATTCTAAGAGGCGTGCGCCGGCGTTCCGCATCAATTTTTGCTATGCGCCCATAGAGGCGATGTATGCCTGCGCTGGCGGGCGCAAATCGCCGCATTGCAGCGAAGCCGCGCATGCACGATGCGCAAGGTGCCGCCATGCAACGACGAGCGGACTGCATCGCATCGCCGGAACGACGTTCCCGATCAACCCGTGCTCCAGGCGCGTGGCCGGCGCATGCCGGCGATCCTGCAGGCTTGCTTTACGTATCCGTAGGGGAACAGTTCGAACAGCCGGCTGCGGGCGCCCTGACCAAGACCGCAGTCCTCGGCGAGAAAGCGGATGACAAACCGCGCATCGGCCGCGACCTGGTGGTCGTCGTGAAAATCGCGCATGAAGCGCAGGACCTGCCAGTGCAGTTCAGTCAGCTGGAGGCCCTCGCGTTCAGCCAGCGTTTCGGCGACGGCCTCGGTCCAGTCGGCTGGATCGACCAGGTAGCCCTCGTCGTCCGTTGCCACGCCTAGCGCTGGCGGTGCGGGTTGCGTGTCGGTCACGGATGATTCCCGAAAGTGCCGGCTCAGAAATGATTCTTGTTGGTCTTCAGTTGATTTCGGCGTGGAGCCTGGAAGCTGTCGACGCTAATGCCGCTCGCCTCGGCGCCCGGCAATCAGCGGGCCGAGTGTCCGGACAGCTTCACCTCGACGCGTTCATGCGAAGCCAGTCCCTCGTAGTACTCGCGCAAGACAGCCAGCACCTCGGGCCGGCTGAACTCGGCTGGGATCTCGGCGCCTTCCGACAGCCATTTGCGCAGCTTGGTGCCCGAGACGAGCAGGCGGTCCTTGTCGTCGTGCGGGCAGGTCCGGGCCGAGGCCATGCCGCCGCACGTGTAGCACCAGAAGGTCCAGTCGATTTTCAGCGGCTGCGTTTCGAGCGAGCCCGGCGGCAGCTGATCGAAGATGTGGTGCGCATCGAACGGCCCGTAGTAGTTGCCGACGCCGGCATGATCGCGCCCGACGATCAGGTGCGAGCAGCCGTAGTTCTGCCGGAACAGCGCGTGCAGCAAAGCCTCGCGCGGTCCGGCGTAACGCATGTCGAGCGGATAACCGGCCTGCACGACCGTCTTGCCCAGGAAATATTGCTCGATCAGCGTGGCGATCGCGCGCGTGCGAACGTCGGCCGGGATATCGCCCGGCTTCAGTGAGCCGAGCAGGGAGTGCACGAGCACGCCGTCGCAGACCTCGATCGCGACCTTGGCCAGGTATTCGTGCGAGCGGTGCATCGGGTTGCGCGTCTGAAACGCCGCGATGCGGGTCCAGTTAAGCGAATCGAACAGTTGGCGCGTCTGTTTCGGCGTCATGAACAGGGCGCCGTACTTCTCGAAGCCGCCGGTGGACAGCACCTGCACCGAACCGGCGAGGTTGACGTCGCCCTGCGCCAGCACCATTTTCACGCCCGGATGTTCCTCGTCGGCGGTGCGGAACACCATCATGCACTCGTGCTTCTTGTTGATGGCGTATTTCTCGCTCACCCGCATCGTGGCCAGGATTTCATCGGAGTCGGGATCGACCAAAGCGATCTCGGCGCCGGTGCGAAACGACGCGGCGTGCTCGCTGGTCGTCGACAGCGTGATCGGGATCGGCCAGAACAGACCGTTGGCGAGCTTCATGCCGTCGCACACGCGCTCCCAGTCGCCGTGCGTCATGAAGCCGTCCAGCGGCGTGAAGCCGCCGATGCCGAGCATGATCAGGTCGCCTTTTTCGCGCGAACTGACCTTCAGGCGCGGCAGCGTCGCGGCGCGGGCGCGCGCTTCGGCGAGCGCGCCGCCTTCGAGCAGCAGGGGCCTCAACGGTCCGCCGCCATGCGGTTTGACCAGCCCTGACACGGTGGTGTGTCTCCGGAGTTTCGAACGCGCGCTCACACCGCCCGCGTCGCGCGCGGCACATGACCGCTGACGATGATCATCGGAAACAGTGGCAGTGGTGGACAAGCCCCCCTAATGGGTGGGGACTTCCAACCCCCCATCGGTAGTAGACGGCGCCCCGCTCGTTTGCGTAAATCGGCCTAGGGTCAACGACGCACGCGCGGGGCAGGCCGGGTCGCGCCGATGGAGCGGAGGATTGATTCAAGTACGACTGGCGATTGGCGCACTGGCGCTGTTCGCGCTGCCGGAAATCGCCAGTGCGATTGACAGACAGGTCGCGCTCGCCGGCGCCGCGCCGGCGGCGGGCGCTGCGGCGATCGGCGCCGCGTTGCCGTGGTGGTTCTGGCCGCTGCTGCTGTTCATCGTCTGCTTCTTTCTCGGCATCGTCGCCGTTCTGGGCGGTGTCGGCGGCGGCGTGCTGTTCGTGCCGATCGTCTCGGGGTTTTTTCCGTTTCACCTGGATTTCGTCCGCGGCGCCGGACTGATGGTGGCACTGGCGGCCGCGCTTGCGGCCAGTCCGCGACTGCTGAGAAGCGGGCGG
>JBFGOX010000394.1:0-3554 GCA_041565015.1 Burkholderiaceae bacterium | reverse complement strand
TCTGCGAGCCGGTCGGGCATGTGCAGGTCGACGGCGACTATGTCGAAAGCTGGCAGCCGCAGCCGATGAGCGCGACCGCCGCGCAGACCGCGCGCGACTACGCGGGCAAGGTCACGGCCAGCCTCGGGGGACTCGGCATCTTCGGCGTCGAGTTGTTCGTCAAAGGCGACCACGTCTGGTTCTCCGAGGTCAGCCCGCGCCCGCACGACACGGGGCTCGTCACGCTCGTCACGCAGTGGCAAAGCGAGTTCGAACTGCACGCGCGCGCCCTGCTCGGCCTGCCTGTCGACGCAAGCCTGCGCAATCCCGGCGCGAGCCGCGTGATCTATGGCGGCGTCGACGCAGCCGGAATCGTCTTCGACGGCGTCGACCGGGCCTTGCGCATCGAAGGCACCGAGCTGCGCCTGTTCGGCAAGCCCGAGTCGTTCGTCAAGCGCCGCATGGGCGTGGCGCTGGCCCGCGGCGACGACGTCGAACAGGCGCGTCGCCGTGCCAACGCCGCCGCCTCGGCAGTGCAGGCGCGGAAGTTGCCGGCATGACTGGCACCGGGCGTCGTTGTCGATAGAATGTGCGGGTACAAGCTTCGACGGCGCGCCAGCGCGTTACAGGCTTGCAATCTGGGGAGGCAGGTCGAGTCATGAAAATCCTTCTGGTAGACGATCATTCGCTGATCACCGATGCGTTGAAGGTGCTGCTGCTCGATCTCGATCCGCAGGCATTGATCTTCACCGCCACCGACGCGCCGGGCGCCGAACAGCTGGCCGAGCAGCATCAGGATGCCGATCTGATGCTGCTCGATCTCGGGCTGCCGGGCGCCACCGGCACCAGCCTGCTGGAGAAGCTGACGCATCGCTATCCCGACCTGAAGATCCTGGTCGTCTCCGGCGTGCAGGACCAGCGCAGCGTGATGCGAGTGCTGCAACTCGGCGCGGCCGGCTTCGTGCCGAAGTCGATGGCGACCGACAACCTCGTCTCGGCGATCCGGTTCGTGTTGTCCGGCGGCGTCTACATCCCGGCCGACCTGCTGGAAGACGCGACACGCGGCGCCCAGATGCTCGGGCTGCCCGAGCGCGGTCGCGACATGCTGGGTCGTCCCGCGGGCGGCCGCGTGCAGCTGACCGAGCGGCAGGAGCAAGTGTTGCAGCTTCTGGCCCGCGGCGCGCCGATCAAGATCATCTGCCGCGAGCTGAATCTCAGCGAAGGCACGGTGAAGACGCACGTGACGGCCATTTATCGCGCCTTCGGCGCGTCCAACCGCACCGAAGCGCTGCTCGCCGCCCGCCGCAACGGCTACGACGTCGGCTAGCACAGGCCAAGACCTCCGGGCCTCGCATTCGGCCTGCGCAGTCCGTCGCGCCTGTCACAGACGCGGCGCGGCGTCGACTGGCTAAAAACGCGCGATCGTCGTCGCGCCCGCCGTCAGCGGCACATCCGGCGCCGCGCTCGAGGCGAGCGTGCGCAGGCCGAGCGACTGGGCAATGCGGTTGTTGAGCAGGATCGCATTGGTCGGCTTCTGCAGCACCACCGGCTCCTCGACCCGGCTGCGCGCGATCACGCCGGCCAGTTGGGGACGCAGCTGCAGGGTGCGCTGCACCGCGCGCTGAAATTCACCGATGACTTCACCGCTGGCAACAGCGGTGAGCATCACGACCGGTACCGGCTTGCCGACCGCTTCGCGGACCTTCAGCACGACGTCGACGCCGCTCATTTCGTCGCGCAAGTTCTGGTCGGCGACGATCAGGTCGATGCGCCGATGCGCCGCCAGTTCGACGGCCAGTGCCGGCGTGTAGCCGGCGTCGGCGATGACCTCGGCACCCCAGGACTGAAGCAGATGACTGAGGCTGTTGCGGATCTCTTCGTTGTCCTCGATCAGCACCAGCAGGTGACCGGTCAGCGCGCGCAGGTTCGACTCGGCCAGCGATGTATCCGGCTGCTGGCCGCGGTGCGGCAACGCCGACAACGGCGTCTCGACGCGAAAGACGGTGCCTGAGCCGGGCCGGGTGGTCACGATCAGCGGATGGCCGAGCACGTTGCAGATCCGGCGCACGATCGACAGCCCGAGGCCGAAGCCACCGACCGACTCGCCCTTCGAGCTCTCGCCGCGATAGAACTCGTCGAACACGCGCGACAGCTCGGTCTGCTTGATTCCCGGACCGGTATCCCAGACCTCGATGCTGATCAGCCCGCCCCGGGGCCGCGCCGCCAGCAGCACGCCGCCCTTGGCCGTGTAGCGGATCGCGTTGCCGAGCAGGTTGCGCAGCACGCGCGCCAGCAGGACCGGGTCGGACTCGATGGCCAGTCGCGGCTTGTGCAGCCGCATTTCCAGTCCCTTGCCGTGCGCCAGCGGCGTGAACTCCTGCGCGATCTGCGTCAGCATTTCGTCGAGCAGCACCTGCTGCAGTCGCGGCTGGATCGCGCCGGCGTCGAGCCGCGAGATCTCGAGCAGTTCCTCGACCAGTTTCGACAGCGAATCGACTGCCGACGACAGGTTCTTGGCCAGCGGCTCCAGCGGCCCCTGCGCCCGCTTCTTCAGCAGCGAACAGTAGATGCCGATCGCCTGCAGCGGCTGGCGCAGGTCGTGGCTGGCCGCGGCAAAGAACTTCGTCTTCGAGCGCGTCGCCTCTTCGGCGGCCCGGCGCGCTTCGTCAGCGACGCGCTTCTCATTGAGCAACTGGCCGACCAGCACCTCGTTTTCGTAGTTGTTCTTGACCGCCTCGAACATCGTTGCGCCGAAGCTGCGTCCGAACAGCATCGTGAAGCCGAACACGGCCAGCATCACGATGGCTGCGGTCACGTACGCTGCGTCCTGCTGGGCGAGCATGCGCGCGATCAGCGGCAGCAGCGCGGCCGGCAGGAAGGCGAACAACGCCGGCCTGTGCGTCGCATACAGCGTCAGCGAGCCGAAGGCGACGCCGAGGATCACCGCAACGAGCACCAGCTGCTTCAGCGGGTCGGAAGGCAGGAAGAACAGCACGCCGGCCACGCCCCACAGCAGCCCGGCGGCCGCGGCCAGCGCAACCCATCGCGTCGACCACATCTGCACGCTGTCGGCAGTGATCCTGGCCTGGCGAAACGCGCGCGTCATGCGCAGCCGGGCCAATGATTCGACCAGCATGGCGATGAACCACGTCAGCAGCAGCGTGCGATCGTGCGTATCCCAGAACACCGCCAGCAGGGCCGCGCCACCGACGAAGCTGCCAAGGACCGATTGCGGCACCTGTCGATAGACGGAGGCAATGACGCCGGCCAGGATGCGTTCGTGCCGCTGCGCACGCTGCTCCTCGCTGATACCGAAACGGGTAAGCGGACCGGCCATGGGGCGCGATGATAGGCAAGCGCGGCGCTGCTGTCGCTGTTAACTGTGGCCTACTTGGAACACGGGGGCGCCGGCGGCACGGCAATCCGCCGCCTCGCAGCGGCCGTCGAAGCCGCCGACCTCAACGGCGCAGGGTCGGATGACCGCTGAACGCGAGCGCAATCCGGCCCGAGCGCGCGCGCAGATGCGCCTTCGCGCCAACCGGCAGCGTCAGTTTGCGCGGCACATGGCCGAACGG
>JBFGOX010000393.1:0-3563 GCA_041565015.1 Burkholderiaceae bacterium | reverse complement strand
GGGGCGAGGCCGACCGGTTCGTCCGCCAGCGCGCGGCAACGACTGCGCAGAACCGATGCACGGCGACAGCGCATCGCGTTCGGCCCGAGTTGGCGCCGCATCTGGTTCTGGGTCGCAGGCGCGCAGCTAGGGTCAGCCAAGGGTCGCGACGAACGCGGCAACCTTTGCGGCCACTGCAATCGCGGCGGGCGCGATGTCCGCAACCGCCTCGGCGGCTTTCTTCAGTCCGTCGGCGGTAATCGTCAGGAAGCCCCGGTCCGGTTTCGATTTGGTCGCTTCGGCCACCACCAGTTCGGCGGTCTTCGCCACGCGCTCGGCATCGTCCGGGCGCTTCTCGGCGGCAGCCTGCAGGCTCGCATTCAGTTCGTCGAGCAGAGCTGAGAGTTCCGCCTTGCGGGCATCCGGCCAGCCCTGAACCTGCTGCACGGTTTGGGTCACCTTATCCAGTCGCGACTGGATGTTGACCGGCCCGACAACGTTTGCAACCTCGACCTTGTTCTTGGACATGTCGATCTCCGCATTGCCCATGAAAATGAAGGCCTGCCTCCGTTCTTCACGCGAATACTGGCCCTCGCCGCGTTGTGTTCGCAGCACCGCATCCCGGTACTGGCGGTAGCGATGAACTTGCGACTCCTCCTGCAGCTCGAGGTAGTCCTCTTCGAAGATGTCGATCTCCTGCTCGACCACGCGCGACAGGTCGGCCGCGTCGCCGGCACGGACCGATCTCGGCTGGTACTCCCTCGGCGTCACCGGGTGGTGCGCGTAATCGGCATCGAGCGTGACCGCGATCGTCGGCGTGAGCGAGGCGCGCGCTGCCCCAAGCAGATAGATCTCGGCCGGCGTCAGGCCCTCGACTGTCGTCACGCACATCGCGGCGCGCTGCACCGACTCCTCCGCCGCCGTCTCGTCGGGCAATCGCTTGCCGCGCGCAACGACTGTGGTGCCGTACCCGCGCCGCTCCAGGCACTCCCGCAGCCCCGCGAGCGGCGCGCGCCCGACACAGCTGGCGCCAATGACGGCGCAGCGGCGCCGCAGGCTCATTGGCTGGTACGTCGGCGGTGGATCGGTGCCGATGTAGCTCTTCAGGATGCGCACGGCGTTTCGATGGTCGCGCACCTCGCGCAGCAGGCGGCGGCGCGAAAAGCGGCGTTGCAGGATTCCTGCCGGCACCAGGTCGTCGGGCAGTGTGTCCTCGATGAAGACCAGCTGAGGGCGGCGCGCGCGCAGCCCGAGTCCGATTTCCCAGCGGATGTACTCCGAGGGGCCGGGGTCTCGTTGCGGCAGAACGACCACCATTGCATCCGTGCTGCGCAAGTGTCGCTCTGGCTTGGCTGCGTTCAGCCGGTCGGACTGCGGATCCAGGCTCGGCGTCAGCGCCTCGTCGACCATCAGTTCCTGGAAGAACTCGTTGATCGGGTTGTCGACCGGCCGGTAGCTATGAGCGTAGTAGATCAGTTGCACTGGTCAGCCTCAGGTGCGGGCGCTGATCACAGCATACGATGCGTGATCCCACGCTTGCCGTCCCGAACGCATCTGTCCGCACTGCTGCACGGCCTATGGGCTTCGCCACCGCGCCGCGTCTGATCTTGCGTGCATCGTCCGCATTTGCACGGCACGAACGCGGTCGGGTGCACTGCTCTCAGGTCAACGACAGGCCATCGCGTCGTTCGTCGCCATCGGCGTCGGCATGCGACGCAATAGACGCAAGTTCTCAGATAGATCGTCGGTTTTGGCGCCGCGCGTGCCCGGCGCCCGCTACAAGTGATAGTCCATCGCCAGCCGTGACTGCAGGTCGCGCGAGATCCTGAACGCCTCCTTCAGCGTTCGCCGGTCGAGTTCGTTCAGCTTCCTGGGGTCGATCCGATTGGCGATGTCGTGCGGCGGGAAGGTTTCGAGCGTGGCCTGGTGCTTCAGCCGGATGCGCTGGATCATGAAGAACGCGGCGAGCATCGATTCGGCCTCACCCGCCGGCAACACGCCGGCGCGGCCAGCCGCGCGCAGGCGATCGGCGGTATTGGTCTGCGGCAGTCCGTTGGCCAGCGAATACACGCGCGCCGCATCGACGAAGGGCCGCACGCCGTACATCTTCAGGTTGATCGTGCCGGCCGCATTCGGCGCGTCTTCGGTGACGAAATCGCGCCAGCGCGCCAGCGGCGGCTTGGCCTGCAGCGCGGTTTCCGCCAGCAACCGCAGGAAGTTGGGGCGCTTGCGGGTAGCACCGAGGAACCACTGGCGAAGGTCGGCCGCCAGTCGCGCGTCACCATACAGTGCGCGGAAGTCGAAACAGATCGCGGCGTCGAGCAGCGCCTTCGGCTCAGAATTTTCGAGCCAGCGGGACAGCTTCGCCTGCCATTCCTCGACCGACAGGCAAAGCTCCGGATTCGACGCCATGACATTGCCCTGGCACAGCGGATAGCCGCAGGCATCGAGCGCCTCGTTGATCTCGCGCGCAAAGGGCAGCAGCGCCTGGCGCACGCGGGCCGGATCGGCGCCGTCGTGGGCGACGAAAACAAGGCCGTTGTCCTGGTCGGTGGCGAAGGTCTGCTCGAGCCGGCCTTCGCTGCCAAAGGCCAGCCAGCACCAGCCGATGCGGTCCCAGTGGTGCCGCTTGCGCACGAGTTCGATGATCCGCTCGCTGATGCGATCGTTCAGTACCGAGACGAACAGCGTCAGGCGCTCGGCGGCCACGCCTTGCTCGACCAGCAGCCGGGTCAGCTGTCGAACGCGGGCGGCGAGCGCCGCCAGCGCATCGATATCGCGCGCCAGGCGGATTTCCATCGTCAGTTCGCCGAGCCCGAGGCGCTGCAGCGAGAACAGATCGCGCTCGGCGACCACGCCGATCAGCCGTTCCTCCTCCGTGACCAGCACGTGGCGGATCCGGTGCTCGATCATCAGCAGCGCCGCTTCGTACGACGGCGTGTGCTCGGGCAACGACAGCGGTTCGCGGGTCATCACCTCGGCGATCGGCACTTCGAACTGCTGCTGCAGCATCACGTTCAGCAGGTCGCGCTCGGTGAAGATCCCGGTCGGCCGATTGCGGCTGTCGACGATGATGATCGCGCCCACGCGTTCGTCATGCATGCGCTGCACGGCGGCGCGAACGGTTTCGGCTTCCGCGCACACGATCGGCGAACGGCGCAGCAGGCCGCGCAGCGGCTGGGCCAGCGTCTGCTGCTCCGAGGCAACGCGGCGCTCGATCGGATTGTCGGCAGGCGGAGCCGGGCGGGCCATGGCGATGTTCCTGGTCAGTACTGCAGCCGCGCGTGGAAGGTGGCGCGCGAGGCTTCGAGCGCCTGCGCCAGCGTGATGATGCCGCGCTCGGCCAGCAACGGCACCAGCCGCAGGAACACGTCCCCCGTCAGCAGCGCATCGCCGAGCGCAGTGTGGCGGCCGATGATGCGCACGCCGACGCGCTCGGCGATGGTGTCGAGATTGTGGTCGTCCATGCTCGGATGCACGACCGCCGACAGCAGCAGCGTGTCGAGCACCGGCTGGCGGAAGCGCACACCGGTGGCGGATTCCTTCAATTCGAGGAATCGCATGTCGAAGGCTGCATTGTGGGC
>JBFGOX010000392.1:0-3583 GCA_041565015.1 Burkholderiaceae bacterium | reverse complement strand
GGATTGCGCCAGTCGAAGTTCATCGTTCCAGGGCGTTGTGCTCGAGACCTGCGGCAGCCGGCGCGACGAAACGGGCCGCTGTCGCAACCAGAGGTCCGATTCGGGGATGAAACGCAGCCAGGCGCGACGAAACACCGCAATCGGCGACCGAGCGGCGAATTGTGCCAGTCGCCGACGAAATCGGCGGGCGCGTCTCGGTGCACGAATTCTGCGCTTCGTCGCAATCCGCTCGCAGCGGCCGCTGCGCCTGCCTAAGGTACCTTCATCGGGCGGCGAATCGAAAGGTCCGCGCCCGCAACGCCGAGGAGCTCGCCATGCCTGCAACGTCCTGGACCGTCCGTCTGCTCAGCGCCGCACTGGCCGTTGCAGTGGCCGCAGTGCTGGTGACGGCCAAGGTGCATTTCAACGACGAGATCACCCGCTTGACGATGAAGCACGACGCCATCGTGCTGCCGGTGGTCGAAGTGGTCGCCGAGCGGCCGGCGCACGTCGCCGCCATGCCGGAGGCGGCGCGCGAGAATTGACCGCAACGCGGCCAGCTGCGCGCTGGGCCGTGACCAAAGCTCCCCCGAAACGGCCTGCAACTCGCAGGTCGTGAAAAAGCCCGGCACTGCCGGGCTTTTTCGTTGCTGCGCCGGGGACCGGCGCAAGCGGCAATCGACGGTCGCGGTCGGCGGATCAGTCGGCGTAGATGCCGGCGCTGCGGATGATCGGCCCCCACTTGTCGATCTCCGCTTTCAGTTGCGCCGCATGTGCCGCCGGCGTCATCCTGTCGGCCGGATAGATGCTGGCGCCCAGTTCGCTCATGCGTTTCGCAAAGTCAGCGTCCTTGGCGGCCGCCTGTAGCGAGGCGACCAGCTTGTCGATCGCCGCCTTCGGCGTGCCCTTCGGCGCGTACAGGCCGTGCCAGACACCGACCTGCAGCGCCGGCAGCCCCGACTCGACGGCCGTCGGCAGATCCGGCAGCGAGGCCACCCGCCCCGCGCTGGTGACCGCGTAGGCCTTGACGGTGCCGCCCTTGATATGGCCGGTCGTGTTGGTGGTCTGGTCGCACATCAGGTCGACCTGCTTGCCGAGCAGCGCATTGAGCGCATCGGCGGTGCCCTTGAATGGCACTGTCGTCATGTCGGTTTCGATCGAGGACATGAGCAGCAGCCCGCACAGGTGCGATGCGGCGCCCAATCCGGCGTTGGCCAGGTTGATCTTGTTCTTCTCTTTCTTCAGGTGCGCGATCAGCTCCTTGAAGTTGGTCGCCGGGAAATCCGCGCGGGCGACAACCGTCATGGGGACGTCGACGACCAGCCCGATCAATTCGAAGTCGGTCTGCGGGTTGTAGGCCAGCTTGCGATACAGGGCCGGCGCCGTCGACATGCCGATATGGTGCAGCAGGATCGTGTGTCCGTCGGCGGCAGCGTTCTTCACCTTGGCTGCGCCGATCGTGCCGCCGGCGCCGCTGACGTTCTCGATCACCACCGACTGCCCCAGATGCTTGGTCTTCGCCGCACCCAGCGAGCGCGCGACCGTATCGGTCGGCCCGCCGGCGGTGAACGGCACAACGATCGTCACTGGTTTGGTCGGAAACGCATGCGCCACCGCGGCGGCGCAGGCCATCGACACGGCGAGCAGCGCCGTGCGGATCGTGCTTGTCTTCACTTTGTCTCTCCTAGGGTTCCGCCAAGACGCTGGCGGAGCGGGCGCCGATGTTAAGCGGCCGCCGGCGCAAAACAACGTAGGCGAAACCCGGAGAGCCGGGCGCGGTCAGTCGACCTTGGCGCCGGAGAACTTGACCACCTTTTCGTACTTCGCCAGTTCGGCCCGGATGAAGGCGGCAAACTCGCCCGGCGAGGTCGGCGACGGCTCGGCGCCCATGCGCGTCAGCCGCTCGCGCATCTCGGGCGTGACCAGTGCCTTGCGCATCTCGTCGTTCAGGCGACTGACGATCGCCGGTGGTGTGCCGGCCGGTGCGAAGACGCCGAACCAAGTCGTCACGTCGAAGCCGGCCAGCGATTTTCCGCCGGCTTCGGCCATCGTCGGCAGTTCGGGGAACGAGGCCGCCCGCGCCGACGTGGTCACCGCAAAGGCGCGCAGCTTGCCGGCCCGGATGTTGGCTGCCGCCGAGGCGAGGTTGTCGAACATCAGTTCGGTCTGGCCGCCAAGCAGGCCCAATTGCGCCGGCGCCGCACCGGCGTACGGAATGTGCACCATCGACACACCGGCCATCGATTTGAGCAGTTCGCCGGCCATGTGGCCGCCGCTGCCGTTTCCGCCGGAGGCGTACGACAGCTTGCCCGGGTTGCGGCGCATGTAGTTGACCAGATCGGGCACTGAATTGATGCCGAGTTTGCCCGCGGTCTCCGGCGGCATCACCAGCACGTTCGGCACCTGCGCGATCAGCGTGATCGGTGCGAAGTCCTTGATCGGGTCGTACGGCAGCTTCGAAAACAGCCACGGGTTGATCGCGTGCGTGGCCACTGCGCCGATCACCAGCGTGTAGCCGTCGGCCGGCTGCTTGGCCACGTAATCGACGCCGATGTTGCCGCCGGCGCCAGCGCGGTTCTCGACCACCACCGTGCCGAGCGAATCCTTGACGCGCTCGGCCAGCGTGCGCGCGGCCGTGTCGAGCGGGCCGCCCGGCGGATACGGCACGATCAGGCGGATCGGCTTGCTCGGGTACGCTGTGCCCTGCGCGACGGCCGCCAGCGGCGCCGCGGCCAGGCAGGCAACGATGCCGGCCAGGCAGGCAACGATGCCGGTCGTGAAGATGCGTCGGTTCATGGGGACTCCCTTTTGTGGCCGAGACTGCGAAGGCGCGATTAGAACGGATTTCGCAACCGCCGTGGCCGAGGCCGATCGTCCTGCCGAGCAATTCGTCGCTGCGCCCCAACTCGTCACGGCGCGGCTGTACGTGGAACTCGCTACGCCGGACCACGCACTGCTGCACGCGGAACACTTTGCGCGCAACCGCGGGCACCTCGCGCGCTGGGAGCCGCCGCGCGGCGACGTCGAATCCGTCGAGTACTGGCGCGGGCACCTTGCGCGCGCGCTGGCCGAATTCCAGCAAGGCCGCAGCGTTCGGCTGGTGGCGTTGCCGCGCGATGCGGGCGACCGGCTGCTCGCGCGCATCAATTTCACGCAGATCTCGCGCGGCGTGTTCCAGTCCTGCGTGCTCGGCTACGCGATCGACCGCGACTGCGAAGGCCGCGGCCTGATGCACGAGGCACTCGGCGCGAGCATCGACTGGCTGTTCGAGACGATGAAGCTGCACCGCGTGCAGGCCAATCACCTGCTCGAAAACGAACGCAGCGCGCGCCTGCTGGCGCGGCTGGGATTCGTGCGCGAGGGACTGGCGCGCCAGTACCTGTTCATCGACGGTCGCTGGCGCAACCATGTGCTCAATGCGCGACTGAACCCGCGCTTCGACTCGTCCGGGTTGCGCGCCGCCGATCGGCCGGTCCTATAGTTGCCGCCTCAACCGCCGCTGTGATGATCGATGGACCCTGCCGACAACGATGAACGCGTTGCGCGCGCGTTGCACCACGCCGACGACCGGACGACCGGCGCGGCGCTGACGCCGCCGCTGGTG
>JBFGOX010000391.1:0-3584 GCA_041565015.1 Burkholderiaceae bacterium | reverse complement strand
GTCTGACATCGGTCTCTCCTTGTGTAGGCGCGACCGCGCTCGCCCTTGGCGTCGCGGCAGCGCGCGTTTTTGGCAAGACTACGCCGCTTGTCGCCTGTTCGGCATCGGCGCCGGTACCATGCGCCCATGGATCCCCTGCCCCCGATCGATGCCGTAGCGCTGCGCACCGCGCTGGCGCGCCGCGTTGCCTTCCGCACCGAGAGCCAGAATCCGGAGCGCGCGGCCGAACTGCGCGCGTACCTCACCGACGAGATCGGTCCGACACTGGTTGCGCTCGGCTTCGCCTGGACGCTGTGGGACAACCCGGTCGCAGGCCAACCGCCGCTGCTGGCCGCCGAGCGAATCGAGGATCCGGGCAAGCCGACGGTGCTGATGTACGGCCACGGCGACGTCGTGCTCGGCTACGACGCGCAGTGGAAAAAAGCCGCCTCGCCATGGACGCTGGAACAACACGGCAACCGCTGGTACGGCCGCGGCAGCGCCGACAACAAGGGCCAGCATTCGATCAACCTGGCGGCGATCGAGCACGTTCTGAGGCATCGCGGTTCGCTCGGATGCAACATCAAGTGGCTGTTCGAGATGGGCGAAGAAGTCGGCTCACCCGGCCTGCGCGCCACCTGCGAGGCGAAACGCGAGACGCTGGCCGCCGACGTGCTGATCGCCAGCGACGGCCCGCGCTTGCGCTCAGACCTGCCGACGCTGTTCCTCGGCTCGCGCGGCGCCTTCAACTTCGTGCTCGACTGCAATCTGCGCGACGGCGGACACCACTCGGGCAACTGGGGCGGATTGCTGGCCAATCCCGGCACGATCCTCGCGCATGCGATCGCCTCGCTGGTCGACGCGCGCGGCGCGATCCTCGTACCAGGGCTGCGGCCGCCGCCGATTCCGCAGACTGTGCGCCGCGCGTTGGCCACGATCGAACCCGGCGAGCCCGACGGCCCGACGATCGATGCCGACTGGGGCGAGCCGGGACTGAGCCCGGCCGAGCGCGTCTTCGGATTCAACGCGCTGGAAGTGCTGGCGTTCAAGACCGGCAATCCGGAAAACCCGGTCAACGCGATCCCCGGCCGCGCCAGTGCACACCTGCAGGTGCGCTTCGTCGAAGGCTGCGATCACACGACCTTCATCGCCGCAATCCGCGCCCATCTCGACGCGCACGGCTTCTCGCGCGTTGACGTGCTGCCTTCGCGCAGCGAAGTGATGAACGCCACGCGGCTCGACCCCGACAACCCTTGGGTGCAGTGGGCGGCGGCGAGCATCGAACGAACGACCGGAACGAAGCCGGCGATCCTGCCCAATCTCGGCGGCTCGCTGCCGAACGACTGTTTTGCCCACGTGCTGGGGCTGCCAACGATCTGGGTACCGCACTCGTATCCGGCCTGCTCGCAGCACGCTCCCGACGAGCACCTGCTCGCCGATGTCGCCTTGCAGGGCGTGGCGATCATGGCCGGACTGCTGACCGACATCGGCCAGGCGCCGCGGCGCCGATAACCGGAAGCGGCGCAGGGACCAGCGCGGCGCGCGCTCGCGGCGGTCGGAACGCGGCATCGCGTTCGCCGATGCCGACGTCCGGATTGCGGGCGGCGTGAAGCGCGCGACCCGTTCAGGCAGCGCCATCCGCCCGCCGGCAATTGGCCGTGCCGGCCGCAGCGAGCGTCACGTCGCAGGCGACGAATCGCCTGACCACCGGCGCCTAAAGGGACGGGGCGTCGATGGCGATCGGCTGCTGCGCGAGACAATCGATCCGGGCGACTAAAGCCTTGTTGCAGCGACACTTTGTCGCTGCGATGGCAATGAAATCATCGGTTACATCTTGCCCGTTGCCGCGGCTGGCGCGCGGCCCAACAATCAATTTATCGAAGACGGCATCGTCTGTGATGCGGTCGCCAAAGCTCAGAAGGTGACCTCGATGAAAGCGCTGAAACTCCTCGCCGCGGTCGTCGCGGCATCCGCCGCGCTGCTTGCCGTCAGTCCTGAAGCGCAGGCCCATGGCCGCGTCCGCGGCGGTGTGACATTCCAATTTGGTTATCACTGGCCCGGCTACTGGTGGGGACCGGGCTACTGGGGGCCGCGTTACGTTTACCCACCGGTCGTCTACGACTATTACCCGCGCGTGTATGGTCCGCCGGTCGTCGTGGCGCCGGCGGATCCGCCTGTTTACATCGAACGCGACGCGCCCGAGCAGGCCGCCACACCAACGTGGTGGTACTGGTGTCCGGATGCCAAGGCGTACTACCCGTACGTCAAGGCATGTCCCGGCGAATGGCAACGCGTTCCGCCGCAGCCGCTGCCAGGCAACCGCTGACGAGGTGGCAGATGAAACGCGCTCTCAGGATATTGTCGATTGCCGGCGTGCTGCTGCTGGCGGGTTGCGTGGTGTTGCCGCCATCCGGTCCGAGCCGGCAGGCTCTGCCCGGCTCGCGCCTCACGTTCGAACAGTTCCAGTTCGATGACACGGCCTGCCGCCAGTACGCCACTGCGCAAAGCGGCGGCAGGGGTGCCGCCGAAGCGGCACAGGACAGTGCTGCCGCAAGCGCGGTGGCCGGCACCGCCATCGGCGCGCTGGCCGGCGCGGCGATCGGCGGCAACTCGGAAGGCGCCGCCGTTGGTGCCGGCATCGGCCTTCTGACCGGCGCAATGGCGGGACTCGGCGCCTCCGAGACCTCGTATCACGTCGTCCAACGTCGCTTCGACAGCGCGTATTACCAGTGCATGTACGCGCGCGGGCACAAGGTGCCGGTTTCGAGCCGCTACGCGCAGGCGATGCGCGAATCAGCGCGATCGCGCGCGCCTGTGGCGCCGCCGCCGAACGCCGCCGTGCCGCCGCCGAACGCGCCGCCGCCTTCGGCCCCCTACGTGCCCCCGTACTGGCCGAGCTCGCCGCCGCGCTGATCGTCCTTCGCCGGCCTACTGCGGCGGCGACGCGGTCACTTCGCGGCGTAACTCGCGCAGCTTCTTCTTGACCGCCGCGGCATTTGCCGCGCCCATACGCAACAGCAGCTTCTGTCCGGCCGACCGCGATTCGAGCGCTGGGTCGGCAAACTCGTAGAGCACCTTCGGTTGCACGAGCCGGATCGGCCCCTCGACTTCCGGCGTGGCCAGCAGGTGATCGATCACCGTGACCAGCCGGTCGTTGAAATGACCTTGCGGATAGCCGAGTTCGCGATAAGCCTGCTGCAGCAGCGGGTAGAAGCGCACATACAGCGCCGCCAGCTGCTTGCTGTCGACCGCCTCGAGCACGCGCAGGTACGCCGCGTAGCGTGCGGCGTTCTCAGCGCCGATGACCCGCGCCTCGCCCTGCCCCTCGATTGCGAGCAGGCCGCCGGGGCCGCGCACCGGCAGGACCTTCTGCGCAACCTTGGCCCGTGGCAGGTTGTCGACGGTGGCGACGATCCGGTTGGCGATGTCGCGCATGTGGAAGAACTCGAGCAGCGATTTTTCGCCAATCAGCTTGCTGATCGCGGCACGCAGGGCACTGTCGCTTTCAACCAGCGGCGGCAGCGCAGGCGGATCCTTGGCCGGCGCCGCGGCCGCCGGTGCCTGCTCGATCGGGTGCTCGATCCGTGGCGGCTCTGCCTTGGCGG
>JBFGOX010000390.1:0-3584 GCA_041565015.1 Burkholderiaceae bacterium | reverse complement strand
CGGCGCCGACGATCACCGGCTGGAAGTCGGTGGCGCCGCCGTTCGGCGCCGAGCCGTGCTTGGGGCCGGCCTGGCCGAAGCGCGCCAGATCCTGCGCCACCGAGAAGTCGCAGGCCATGCCGATCTCCTGCCCGCCGCCGATGCGCATGCCGTTCACCCGGCAGATCACCGGCTTGTCGCAGGCGAGGATGGCGGAGACCATGTCGTTGAACAGCCGCATGTACTGCCGGTATTCCTGCGGGTGGCCGGCGTAGTACTCGGCGTATTCCTTGGTGTTGCCGCCGGTGCAGAAGGCCTTGTCGCCCACACCCGTGAACACCACGCTGTTGACGTCGCGCGCGTTGTTGGCGGCGCGCATGGCGAGGATCACGCCCTTGACCATGTCGGTCGTGTACGAGTTGAACTGGCCGGGGTTGTCGAGCCAGATCCAGGCGTTGTACAGCCCCTCGGCCACTCGGCCGTCGGGCGTCTTCGCCGGCCGTTTCTCGACGCGCACACCGGGTTTCGTGACGTCGTCGACCAGATCGTGGTTCTTGAATTCGCGCATGGCGATGTGTCCTCAGCGATGGGAAATCAGGCGGGCACCAGCACCGCGCGCCTGCGGATCTCGCGCGCATGCACGGCGTGGAAGACGTGGTTGATGTCGTCGAGCGGATGGGTCTCGACGAAGGGTTCGATGGCGACTCGGCCGTCGAGCACCAGGTCGAGCGCGGCCGGGTAATGCTCGGGCGGGCAGCCCCAGTTGCCGATCGCGCGCGCATCGAAGGCCATCAGGTTCGACAGCCGCACCTCGACCTTGTCCATCGTGAAGCCGACCACCGACAGCGTCGCCCCGTGCACCAGCAGGCCGAAGGCGGTCAGTTGTCCGGCCGCGGTACCCGAGCACTCGAAGATGCGCCACTCGGTCGGGCGCAGGCCGTTCTTTTTCGCAAAGGCAGCGATCTCGCCCTTCAGCGCCTTGGCATCCAGGTTGCGCGCATTCAGCGTCAGCGCCGCGCCGTGCGGCGCAATCGCTTCCAGCTTGGCGTCGTCGACGTCGATCGCCGCGACTTGCGCGCCGAACGCGCGCGCCACCTGCACGCAATAGCCGCCAACACCGCCGGCACCGACGACGATCGCCAGCGTTCCCGGCTCGACGCCGGCGCGGCGCACCGCCTGATACGGCGTGGTCAGCGCGTCGGCGACGATCGACACCTGCGGCAGCGTCAGGCCCGCGGCCGACAGTCGCTTCGATTCGACCTCGCAAAGGCCGCGGCCCGGGACGACGATGTGCGTGGCGAAGCCGCCGTGCACGTCGTTGCCCGGCATCTTCTGGCTGCGGCAGATCGGCGCCAGGCCGCGCTGGCACAGATCGCACTCGCCGCAGGGCAGCACCGCTGGAACGATCACCGTCTTGCCGAGCCACTGCTCGGCACCATGACCGGCCGCGACCACCGTGCCGCTGATCTCATGGCCGAGCGCCAGCGGCAACGGCGCGTTCGTGCGCACGCCGTCGTAGTAGTAACCGAGGTCGGTGTGGCATACGCCGCAGCCGGCCACGGCGACGACCACTTCGCCGGCGGCCGCTTCGGCGGAAAAGGGCGCCCGCTGCAGCGGTTCCTTTGGCGCCGTCATCAGCCAGCGCTGTGCGTCGATCGACATCGATTTCGTCTCCTGTTGCGCCAGATCAGTGTCCCGGCCTCGGCCGGCATTGACCCACGATGTTCAGCGCGGCTATTCTGGCATAGCGGTACCGAATTACCAGATGTATAGCGAATGCTGCGGCAGCGGGATGCGAATTCAATGATCTGGGTCAAACCGTGCCGGGGTGCGGCGCGGTTGTATCGCTAAGTCGCAGGAGGGCGGCGTGAACACGATGACGAAAACCCATGCGCCGGGCGACCGCGGCGTGGCCATCGCATTGGCCGGCAGCGGCGGCAGCGGCGTGATGACCGCCGGCACTTTGTTGCTGGCGGGCGCGGCCAATGCCGGCGCCTACGGCCTGATGGTGCGCACCAGCGGCCCGCAGATCCGCGGCGGTGAAGCGGCGGCCCTGGTGCGATTGGCCGGGCACCCGGTCGACACGCTCGGCGACGCCTTCGACCTGCTGCTGGCGATCGACTGGGGCAACATCAATCGCTTTGCCGACGAGGTGCCGCTGACGGAATCGAGCGTGCTGATCGGCGATCCCGACGAAGGCGATCCGCCAGAGATCTTCGCGAAAACGGGCGCGCGCTACGTGCCGCTGCCGATGAAGAAGATGGCCAAGGGTATCGCCGGCAGCTGGGTCAACATGGTCGCGCTCGGGTTGTCGGGCGCGCTGGCGGGACTGCCGCAGAGCGCGCTCGAAGCGGCGGTGCGCGCCGACTGGAAGCGCGGCGAGGCGGCGCTGAAGGCCAATCTCGCTGCCCTTGCAGCAGGCTTCGCGGCTGCGGGCGAGATCTCGCCGCCGGTCGCGCTGCCGCGCGTGCCGCAAAGCGATGGCAGCCGCAACCGCTGGTCGATCAGCGGCAACGAAGCGGCGGGCTTTGGCGCGATCCGCGGCGGCGTGCGCTTCGTCGCCGCATATCCGATCACGCCGGCGACCGAACTGCTCGAGTGGATGGCGCCGGCGCTGACGAAGGTGGGCGGCACGCTGCTGCAGGCGGAGGACGAACTGGCGTCGATCAACATGATCGTCGGCGGCGCGTACGGCGGCGTGCCGTCGCTGACCGCCACCGCAGGGCCGGGGCTGGCGCTGATGGCCGAGGGCATCGGTCTGGCAGTGGCCTCGGAGACGCCGGTGGTCATCGTCGACGTGATGCGCGGCGGGCCATCGACCGGCATTCCCGCCAAGAGCGAGCAGAGCGACCTGTCGTTCGCGGTCAGCGGCCTGCACGGCGATGCGCCGCGGCTGGTGCTGGCGCCGACCTCGATCAGCGATTGCGCCTTCACCACGCAGTGGGCGGTTCACCTGGCCGAGGCGCTGCAGGCGCCGGCGATCGTGCTGTCGGACCAGTTCCTCGGCCAGTCGCGGGCGATCATCGATCCGCCCGCCGATGCCGGGTTGAAGGCGCAGCGGCTGACGGTCGAGGCGAATACGCTCGAATACAAGCGCTACCGCAACACCGACTCCGGCATTTCGCCGATGGCGATTCCCGGCACGCCGGGGGTGACCTACACCGCCGACGGGCTGGAGCACACCGAAGCCGCGGTGCCGAGCAGCAATTCGCGCGACCACCAGCTGCAACTCGACAAGCGCGAACGCAAGCTCCTGCAGTACGACTACGGCGACGCGTGGGCCGACATCGACGGCGACGGGGAGGCGGCGGTGATCACCTTCGGCTCGACCAGTGCGGCCGTACGCGAGGCGGTCGAGCGTGCGCGCGCCGAGGGGCAGCAGGTGAAGCTCATCGTCATGCGGCTGCTGGCGCCGGCGCAGGCCGATCGCCTGGCCGAAGCGCTTGCCGGCGTGAAACAGGTGATGGTCATCGAGCAGAACCACGGCGCGCAGTTCTATCGCTACCTGCGCGGGCACTTCGAGCTGCCGGCCAAGCCTTCGAGTTATCACCGGCCGGGACCATTGCCGCTGCGCCCGGGTGAACTGCACCGGGCGATCACAGCCT
>JBFGOX010000389.1:0-3602 GCA_041565015.1 Burkholderiaceae bacterium | reverse complement strand
GGAAGCGCAGCTCGAGTCAGCCTTCGACGAGCTCGCCGCGGGCAGCGGCGCGAGATCGACGACTGAGCATGCCACGGCAAATGCGGCCGCAGGGGCGGTCGAGCAGGCGAGCGCCGGCACGAGGCCGGAAACGACGCCGGAGGCACGCCGTGCAACCTAGGGTCACCGTGCACGAGGCGGCGGTCAAGCTCGACGGGCCGCTGCTGTTCATGCGCCGCACGCTCGACGTCGGTCTCGGCGAAGCGGTCGAAGTGGCAGGCGCCGACGGCCTGCGCCGTCTCGGCCGCGTTGCCGCACTCGACGACGAACTGGTGACGATCGAACTGCTCGAGCCCGGCGTCGGGCTGGCGCTGGTCGACACGGTCGTGCGCTTCCTCGGCACGCCGATCGAGTTCGGCGTCGGCCCCGGCCTGCTCGGCCGCATTTTCGACGGCGTCGGCAAGGTCATCGACGGCGGTCCGCCGCTGGCGGCGAAGAAAAGGCTGCGCGTCGACGGCCTGCCGATCAATCCGCTGGCGCGCGCCACGCCGCGCGACTTCATCGAGACTGGCGTCAGCGCGATCGACCTGCTGAACAGCCTCGTGCGCGGACAGAAGCTGCCGATCTTCTCCGGCGGCGGGCTGCCGCACGATCGCATCGCGGTGGACATCGCCGCGCACGCTCAACTGCGCGTGGAGGCTCGATCCGAAGCCCCGCGCGAGGACTTCGCCATCGTCTTCTGCGGCATCGGCGTGCCGCACACCACGGCCGAGTACTTTCGCCGCTCGCTAGAACAGTCGGGCGCGCTCGAAAGGAGCAGCCTGTTCCTGAACCTGGCCAGCGATTCGAGCACGCAACGGCTGCTGACGCCGCGCTTCGCGCTGACCGCCGCCGAGTACCTGGCCTTCGAACTCGGCAAGCACGTGCTGGTGATCGTCACCGACATCACCAACTACTGCGAAGCGCTGCGCGAAGTGGCCGGCGCCAAGGGCGAGGTGCCCGGCCGCAAGGGCTTCCCCGGCTACATGTACTCCGACCTGGCACTGCTGTACGAGCGCGCGGGCTGCGTGCACGGTGCCGGCGGCACGCTGACGCAGCTGCCGATCCTGACCATGCCCTCGGACGACATCGGCCACCCGATCCCGGACCTTTCCGGCTACATCACCGAAGGGCAGATCGTGCTGTCGCGCGAGCTTGACCGCGCCGGCATCTCGCCGCCGATCAACGTGCTGCCGAGCCTCTCGCGGCTGATGAAGGACGGCACCGGCAAGGGCTACACGCACGACGATCACCCGGCGCTGGCCAGCCAGCTCTACGCGGCCTATGCGCGCGCCGCACAGGCGCGCGTGCTGGCCAGCGTGGTCGGCGAGGAAGGGCTGTCGGAGACCGACCGCAGCTATCTCGCCTTCGGCACTCGGTTCGAACGCGAGCTCATCGGCCAGCAGCGCGCGCGTTCCCTTGATGAAAGCATGGCGATCGGCTGGCAACTGCTGCGCGAGCTGCCGCGCAGCGAATTGTCGCGGCTGTCGGATGCGCAAATCGCTGCCCACCTTGTCACAGGTCAAGCGGCGCAGCAACCTTCGATCGAAACGCCTTGACCGCTCGCAAGCCGGGCCGCGCGCATCAGCGCATGGTGGGAACGGCTTCGGTCGTCGTAGTGGGAATGTGTGTAAGGACACGCCGGTCGACAAGCCCGAACAACAGGTTCGCACACTTTTTACCACTGGGAGGTAGTCGCATGTTCAAACTCAAGCCTGTCACGGTCGCAGTGCTGGCCGGATTCTCGTTCGCGCTCGCCGCCGGCCAGGCGCTGGCGCAAGCCAACGTACTGACCGCGACGAAGGTCGCCACGCCGCCAAAACTGGATGGCGACGCCTCGGACGCGGCGTGGAAGAGCGCCAAGCCGATCACGGTCAAGCTTTCCGACGGCGCCAATTTCGGCGGCAAGGGCGAAACCACCGCCACGATGAAGGCCGTCTACAGCGGCGACATGCTTTACATGCTGGTCGAGTACGCCGATCCGACCTTTTCGCAGCGGCGCGCCCCGTTCCAGAAACAGGCCGACGGCTCGTGGAAACAGCTGAAGGACCCGAACGACAAGGGCGGCGACAACAACCTGTACTACGAGGACAAGTGGTCGATCATCTGGTCGATCGGCAACTCGGTCAAAGGCTTTGACACCGGCGGCTGCGGGCCGATGTGCCATGCCGGCGAACCCGGCAAGCCATACGGCAACAAGTACACCGCCACCGAAGGCGAGCTGGGCGACATCTGGCACTTCAAGAGCGTGCGCACGGTGCCGGTCGGACAGATCGACAACCAGTACGTCGACCACATGCGCTACGACAAGGAGAAAGCGCCCGGCGCCGGCCGCCATTCGGATCCGAAGGACGGCGGCGGCTACGAGAACATGAAGCTCGTCGACGGCAAGCCGGCGTTCATGCACAAGAGCGGCAAGGCGGCCAACAAGGGCGGCACCTACTACCTGAAGAAGGACGAAGCAGTGCCGTTCGACGACAGCAAGTTCAAGGCCGGCGACGAAGTGGCGGCGATCATGATCGCGCCGATCACCGGCCCGCGTGGCGCAGTCTCCGTGTCCGCGCGCTACGCGAACGGCAAGTGGATCTCGGAAGTCGGGCGCAAGCTGGTCACCGGCACCAAGACCGACGTGCAGTTCGACAACATGGACGGCACCTACTACTTCGGCTTCGCCGCGTTCGACAATGCGCAGGTGCGGCATGCCATTCACTACGACACGCTGACGCTGAAATTCGCGAAGTAGACACGGCTTGACCCCGAGGCTGCGGCGCAAGCCGCAGCTTTTTTCAGAATGGCCAGCTTGACGCCGACCCGCAGCATCGCGATCCAGCTTCGCGACGAGCGGCGCACGATGCGCGAGGGCTACGCGTTCCTCGACGAGAAGTGCCTGCTGCTGGCCGGCAGCATGCTGCGCGAATTCCGTGCGCAACAGGACCGGCTGCACAAGATGCAGCCGCTGCTGCACACGGCGCGGCAGGCGCTCGCCGCGGCGTTGATGCGCCATGGTGTCAACGGCCTGCAGGTCTACCCGGCGCCGACCGATGCCGGCGAGCTCGCCGTTCGGTCGTCATCGCTGCTCGGCGTGGCGATGCGCAGCGCCACCGCGACCGCGTCGACCGACGCGTCGGCCGCGGTGTCGGCCTCGCCGGAAGCGGCCGCGTGCCGTGCGGCGTTCGGGCGCCTGCTCGAAGCGCTCGCGCCTTATGCCGCCGCCAGCGGCAACCTGGCGCGGCTGCTGGCCGAATACCGCAAGACGGTGCGCCGCGTGCGCGCGCTGCAGGACGTCCTGATCCCGGAGATCGAAAAATCACTGGCCGATGTCGAAACCGGGCTCGACGAACTCGAGCGCGACGAGTTCAACTTCCTGCGCCGCGCCGCCGAAACAGCGCGCGGTTCATAGGCCCCCTACGCCCTGCGGGCTGTCCCCCCAATGGGGAGCGAGCGCCTTCGGAGCGGCCGCGCGGCGCTCATCTTGCCCCCTTCGCCCTGCGGGCTGTCCCCCCGAGGGGGAGCGAGCGCCTTCGGAGCGGCCGCGCGGCGCTCATCTTGCCCCCTTCGCCCTGCGGGCTGTCCCCCCGAGGGGG
>JBFGOX010000388.1:0-3605 GCA_041565015.1 Burkholderiaceae bacterium | reverse complement strand
TGACGTGCTGCTGGTCCTTCCCGACGGCAGTTCGAAGGTCTACGCGTCCTACAACTGAAGGAGTTCATGAAAATGCACAAGCGAGTCGTTCTTCCCATCCTGTCTCTGGCCGCCGTTGCGATGACGTCGATCGCGCAGGCGCAGTCCGCCGCCGGCCACGACGCGCATCACGGTGCCGCGGCGGCGACGGCCGCCGCTGCCAGCGCTGCCTCCAGTGCCGAACTGGCCAGCGGCGAGGTGCGCCGGATCGACAAGGCGCAGAACAAGATCACACTGCGCCACGGCGAGATCAAGAGCCTGGACATGCCGCCGATGTCGATGGTCTTTCAGGTGCGCGACGCGGCGCTGCTCGATTCGGTCAAGGTCGGCGACAAGGTGCTGTTCGCGGCAGCCAAGGAAGCCGACGGCAGCCTGATCGTCACCGCGATCAAGCCGGCACCCTGACCGGCCACGGCGATGGCGCGCAAGGCGATCGGCATTGCCGCGGTGGCGCTGGTTGTCGGACTCGGCGCGCTGATCTGGTGGGACGCGCAGGTGCGCGTTTCGCCGGAGTCGGCCGTGCCCGATCTGAACGATTCCGACCGCATCGCCTTCGGCCGTGTCGTCTACCTGAAGCACTGCGCGTCGTGCCATGGCGCCCAACTCGAAGGCCAGCCGAACTGGCGCGACCGACTGCCGAACGGCAAGTTGCCGGCGCCGCCGCACGACGACAGCGGTCACACCTGGCATCACACGTTCGATCTGTTGTTCGCGATGACCAAGCACGGCCTCGTTCCACCCTATGCGCCTCCGGGTTATCAGAGCGAGATGCCGGGCTTCGGAGATCAACTGTCCGACGACGAAATCTGGAACGTGCTGGCTTACATCCGCAGCCGCTGGTCGGATCGCGTGCGCTCGACGCACGACGAGCTGCAACGCCAGCAGGCCGCGCAGCGCGGCGGATAGATGCGGCTTGACGAACGTCAATCGGTAATCGCGTAGCCCCCGGCTAGTATCCGCAGCATGTTCGCTTCGCGCCTGCCCTGGTCGATCGCCCGCAGCAATGGCAATTTCCGCCGCGTGCTGGCGCTGATCGTCATCGGCGCCCTGCTCTACGGCATCGGCGTGCAGGTGGCGCGCGCCTGCCTGCCTGCGGTGATGCAGTCGCATCTGCATGTCGCCGTCACTGTCGACGGCGAACCCGACCCCTGCCATGGCGATGCGGGCATCACGCGCGCCGTATGCGAAGCGCACTGTCGCGGCGAGGCGCAAAGCACACGTGCCTCGCTGAATTTCGACCTGCCGGCCGCCCCACCGCTCGACGTGGTTGGCCCGGTAGAGCCAGTGATCGTTCTCGCGCACAACGAAAGCGATACGGCGCCGCCGCCGCGCGACAACGGCCCGCCGCTGCACCTGCTGTTCCACCGCTTCCTGCGTTAGCCCGATCGGCGTGCGGAGCACGCGATCGTGAGCGTTGGCGCGCCGCTGCGCGTCGCCCCCTTTTGTTTTGCAGGAGCCATGATGAAAGTTCTAAATTGCGCCCGGCGCGCGCTGTTTGCGGCCGCGTTGACGCTGTCCGCCACCGCGGCGGCGCAGACGCCCGGCGCGACCGTCCAGTCGCTGCTCGACTACGCGCGCGGCGCCAACCCCGAGTTCGCGTTCATGCAGCGCGAGGCCGACGCCGCCGCCGCGCGCGTCGTGGCGGCCGGCAACCTGCCCGACCCGGTGGTGGCCATCGAATGGCGCGACATCACCCGCGACGGCGAAGGCGGGCCGAACCTGCTGCCGGCGCGCGTCGGCAGCATGAAGTACACGGTGCGGCAGATGCTGCCGTGGCCCGGCAAGCTCGATCTGGCGCGCGCTGCCGCCGCGGCCTCCGCCGACCAGTCGACGCAGGCCACGCGGGCGATGTGGAACGAACTGGCGATGAAACTGAAAGTCGCGCAAGCGCGCCGCGTCGAACTGGCACAGCGCAACGCCATCGTCCGGGAGATCGATTCGCTGCTGGCGCAGCTCGAGTCGATCTCACGCGCCCGCTACGCCGGCGGGCTAGCGGTGCAGGCCGATGCGGTGCGGGCGCTGTCCGAGCGGACGATGCTGCGCGGCGAACTGATCGCAATCGCCGCCGATACGCGCAGCGCCGATGCGCAGGTCAACGCATTGCTGGCGCGCCATCCCGACGCATCGCTGGCGGCGCCGGCCGTGATCACCACGACCGCCACGGCGCCCGATTTTGCCGCGCTGTCCACCAGGCTGCGTGAGCGCAGCCCTGAACTCGCCGCCGATGCGGCACGCCAGACGAGCGCCGAACGCTCGCGCGAGCTGACCTACCGCAACCGCTATCCCGACTTCGCGCTCGCACTGTCACCGATCCAGAAACGCAATCGCCTGGCCGACTGGGAGCTGATGTTCGAGGTCACGATCCCGCTGCAGCAGGGCACGCGCCGCGCGCAAGAGCGGGAGGCCGAGGCAATGGTCGCCGCGGCGACAGCCAAGCGCGAGGCGACGCTGCAGCGTGCACTCGGCGAACTCGGCACGGCGCTGGCGCAACTGCGCGCCGCACAGGAAATGAACCATCTCCTCGACACGGAGTTGCTGCCGCAGGCGCGCATCAACTTGCAGGCGGCGCTGGCCGCCTACGAGAACGGCAAGGTCGACTTCGCGACGCTGCTCGAGGCCGAGCGGCAGGTTCGGCAGGCACGACTGTCGATCGTCAAAACCCAATTCGAGGCGCAGATGCGCCTCGCTGAAATCGAACGTCTGATCGGAGAAGAGTTATGAGCACGCCACAAGTTCTGCGCGGGGTCGCGCTGGTCGGCGCACTGGCCGCGATGGCGGCCGCCGGCTACTGGTGGGGCCACCGGCAGGGTACAGGCGCGCATGACGCGCCGGCGCCGGCCACCGCTCCGGCAGCCATCGGGACCGCGGCGTCCAACGCCGCCGCAGCCGAGGCCCCCGCGGTCACCGCCAAGCCGGCGCGCAAGCTGCTCTATTACCGCAACCCGATGGGCCTGCCCGATACGTCGCCGACGCCGAAGAAGGACCCGATGGGGATGGACTACATCGCCGTGTACGAAGACGACGCGCCGGCCTCGGGCGGCTCGGACATCAGGATCAGCCCCGACCGCGTGCAGAAACTCGGCGTGCGCACCGAACTCGTCCATCGCCACAGGCTCGACCGCTCCGTGCGCGCGGCCGGGCGCGTCGAGGTCGACGAGCGGCGCGTCTTCGCCATCGCGCCGAAGTTCGAAGGCTGGGTCGAAAAACTGCACGTCAATTCGACCGGCCAGCCGGTCGCGGCCGGCCAGCCGCTGTTCGAGGTGTACAGCCCGGAACTCGTCTCGGCACAGCGCGAATACGCGGTGGCGATCAACGGCGTGGCGGCGCTGAAGGACGCGCCCGATTCGCAAGCCAGCATGAAGACACTGGCCGAATCGAGCCTCACGAGGCTGCGCAACTGGGACATTTCCGATGCTGATCTGCGCGCACTGGCCGCGGGCAGCGACGCGCGGCGCACGCTGACGTTCCGCTCCCCGGTCAACGGCATCGTGCTGGAGAAGAAGGCACTGCAGGGCATGCGCTTCATGCCCGGCGAGATGATGTACCAGATCGCCGACCTGTCGCGG
>JBFGOX010000387.1:0-3605 GCA_041565015.1 Burkholderiaceae bacterium | reverse complement strand
GATGTTCGAGGCCTACGCCAGCGGCGAGGTCCAGCTCGACCTCGCGCAGCTTCCACCTTCGTTGAGCGACGAGCAGAAGCTGGCACGATTGTGCCGCTGGGTGCTGATGGCCGAAGCGGCGCAGGTCCGCTATGCGCTGGCCTTGCCCCGAGCGCAGGTTTCGCTGGGGCTCGGCAGCGAACACCGCGAGCGCTGCCTGACCGCGCTTGCGCTGCACGGCAGGACCTGATGGCCTTCGCCTCGCAACTGGCCAACGGCAACGGCCGACCGAACCTGCGCCAGCGCGTACGCAGGGTGCTCGGCTGGCTCACCGGCGCCCAGGTCTCTTCGGCCGCGCGTGAGCGCCGCGACACGATGGTGCTGCTGCTGGCCGTCGCATTTGTCGCCCTGCCGCAGCTCGAGCATCTGCCCTGGTGGGCGATTGGCGTCATCGCGCTGCTGTGGTCGTGGCGCGCATGGATCACGCTGCGCAATCTGCCGCTGCCCGGCCATGTGGCGATGTTGCCGCTGCTGGCCGCGGCTGCCGCCGCGGTGTGGTTCCAGTACCGCACGCTGCTCGGTCGCGAGGCCGGCGTCACCTTCCTGCTGCTGCTGCTGGCGCTGAAGCTGATGGAGATGCGCGCCACGCGCGATGTCTTCGTCGTCGTGTTCCTGTGCTTCTTCATCCTGCTGACGCAGTTTCTGCACAGCCAGGCGCTGCCGGTCGCGCTGATGACGCTGGCCGCGGTGCTCGCGCTCTTTTTCGTGCTGGTCAGCGTCAGCCTGAAGGACCAGGACCTGCCGGCCGCTCGCAAGCTGCGGCTCGTCGGCGCTATCGCCCTGAAGTCCGTGCCGCTGACCATCGTCCTTTTCGTGCTGTTTCCGCGGCTCGACACGCCGCTGTGGGGTCTGCCGCGCGATGCCTTCGCGACCAGCACCGGGCTGTCGAACTCGATGTCTCCCGGCGGCATCAGTCAGCTGCTGCAGTCGCAGGCGATCGCCTTCCGCGTTCTTTTCGACGGACCGCCGCCGCCTAATCCGCAGCTGTACTGGCGTGGCCCGGTATTCGGCAGCTTCGACGGCCGCACCTGGTCGCCTTTGATCCAGCGGCAGGTATCGGGTCCGCCGCTGCGCATCAACGCCGAGGCCGATTCGGCGATCGACTACACGGTGACGCTCGAACCCAGCCAGCGTGACTGGCTGTTCGTGCTCGAAATGCCGGCGCGGCTGCCCGATGACCGGGATCTGCGGCCGCGGATGAACAGCGTCGGTCAGCTGCTTGCGGCGCGGCCGATCACGTCGCGCACGCGCTACGACGCGCGTTCGTTCTCGCGGTTTTCCTACGGACTGAACGAGACCGCCCTGACGCTGCGTGACTGGCTCGAACTGCCCGCCGGATTCAACCCGCGTTCGCTGCAGTTCGCCGCCGACCTGCGCGCAAGCCTGCCGGCGCCCGTCGATCCGAACGATCGCGCTTCCGGCGACCTGCGGCGTGTCGAGGCCGTGCTCGAGCATTTCCGCACGGGCGGTTTCCGCTACACGCTTTCGCCGCCGCTGCTCGGACGCGATTCGGTCGACGAGTTCCTGTTTGAGTCCAAGCTCGGCTACTGCGAGCATTACGCGTCAGCCTTCGTCGTGCTGATGCGTGCACTCGACGTGCCGGCGCGGGTCGTCACCGGCTATCAGGGCGGCGAAATCAACCCCATTGACGATTTCATGACGGTTCGTCAGTCCGACGCGCACGCCTGGGCCGAGGTGTGGATCGGCGGGCGCGGCTGGATGCGCGTCGATCCGACGGCGATGGTGGCGCCGGTGCGCATCGAGCAGGGCCTGGGCGAACTTGCGCGACAGGCGGGTGTCGGACCCCTGTTCACCGTCGGCGCCAACCCGGACGCCGCCTGGGTGCGTCTCGTTCGACAACTGCGCTTCAACTGGGAGGCGATGGAGAATTCGTGGAACCAGTGGGTCCTCAGCTATTCCGCGCAGCAGCAGATGTCGATGCTTAACCGGCTCGGGTTCGAGCCCAACTGGCGTGTGCTGGGGATTCTGCTGGCCATTGCGGTGGCGATCGTCGCTCTGGTCCTGGCCGTCGTCTCGCTGCGGCATCGCGTCCGGCGCAATCCGCTCGCCGAACTGGAAGCCCGCTTTCGCCGCCAGCTGGAGCGCGCCGGACGCCCTTGCCCGCCCGCCGAAGGACGGCGCGCGCTCGGCCCGCGTCTCGTGCGGGAACTGACGCCGCCGTCGCGCGCGCAGGCCGACGACATCGTCGCGGCGCTGGAGCACTGGCGGTATTCGCCGGCCAGCCGAGTGGTGCCGGCCGCCGCAATTCGCCGGCTTAGCGCGCAGCTGCGCCGGTTTCGCGTTCGCCAGGCGCGCTGACGGGCATGAAGCGGCGGCAGTTGCTCGTGAGCGCGCTGGCATTGGCCGCCGCCCAGGCGTCCGCGCGCACCGGCTCCGCCGCGCCGTATCTGGAACGATCGGACGTCCATGCGTTCATCGACGCGCTGGTCGCCGAGCAGCACATCGCGCGCAAATGGATCGAGCGTGTGCTGGCGACCGGCCGCTACTCGCCCAGCGCCGAGCGCCTGATGACACCGAGCGTCAGCCCGCCGCCGCGCGACTGGCAGCGCTACCGCGCGCGTGTTCTCGACGAAGGGCGCCTGGCCCATGCCGAGGACTACTGGCTCGTGCACCAACGGACGCTGACCCGCGCGCTGGAGGACTTCGGCGTGCCGCCGCAGATCGTCGTGGCGATCATCGGCATCGAAACGCTTTTCGGCCGGATCATGGGCAGCTTCCGCACGCTCGACGTGCTGCTGACGCTGGCCTTCGACTACCCGCGCCGCGCCGCCTACTACCGCGAGGAGCTGGCGCACTTCCTCGTGCTCGGACACGACGGGCGCATCGACGTGCTGAAGCAGACGGGATCGTTTGCCGGCGCTATCGGTTTGCCGCAGTTCATGCCGGGGTCGATCCGCCGCTATGCACTTGATTACGACGGCGACGCGCGCGTCGACCTCGCCCGCTCGGCCACCGATGCAATCGGCTCGGTGGCCAATTACCTGCACCAGCAGGGCTGGCAGCGCGATCGACCCGTGATGTTCAAGGCCACCGCCGAGGCGTCGGTCGCCGAGCGGCTCGGGCGCGGCATTGCCGCAGTGCATGCGTGGGCCGATGTCGCCGCTCTCGGCGTGCGCATCGACGGCTACCTGCCACCCGATACGCCGGTCCTGCTGCTCGACCTGCCCTCGCCGGGCAGCGATGGCAACACCGGCGTGGAATACAGAATCGGCACCGCCAATCTGGCGACGATCCTGCACTACAACCGCAGCTACTTCTACGGCGCGGCGGTCGCCGAATTCGCGGCCGAACTGCGGCTGCGTGCCGAAAGCGGAAAACAAGCCGACGCTGACCGCCTTCATCGATAGCCGGACGGGCAGGCCGATGCAGCAGCCGGCCAGAAACGATCGACGATCAGGTCGGCCGGGCGGCCCCCGTCACCCAGCGGCGCGCGCCCGATTTGCCGGACGCTCGATCAGGTGGACGCGAAATCGGGCTGCCTGCTCGGCTGCGCGTCGGCGAAAGCCGGCAGCGCCATGCAGGCGTCGAAGATGCGCATGATCGTG
>JBFGOX010000386.1:0-3610 GCA_041565015.1 Burkholderiaceae bacterium | reverse complement strand
GCTGCTGCTTGAAGATCCGTTCGAGCAGTTCGGTGGCGACGATGCCGGCATCCTCGTCGTCGACCGACCACAGCGGCGCGATGAAGCCGCCGAACTGGCGGCCGAGAAAAGCGTCGGCCCAGCCGCCGACCTCGCCAAACACCGCGCCAGCCGCGCCCACTTCGCAGGCGTTGAAGAACACCAGCGTCCGGCACGCCCGGCCGAGCCTGACCTGCGGCCGGTCGATTTCGGAGGCCGCCAGCTCGCCGTCTTCGAGCTTGATGTTCGAGTGCGTGGCCGCTTCCGGCGCGAACTTGCCATGACCGGCGAAGTGCAGGATCGCCACCGGCTCAGGCGGCGGCGCCGTCTCGAGCAGCTTCAGCACCGCGGCGCGCTTGCCGTCCTCGCGCCGCGCCGCGAACTCGGTGACCAGCTTTTCCGATTCGGTCTGCGCGCGCTTCAGCGCCCGGCTCGCGCTCGCATACTTCGGCGCGATCGTGAAGATGTGCCCTGCCGGCAGCCGGTTGCGCATGTAGCCGTCCCAGCGTTTGATCCAGCGCGCCACCGCGTGCTTCAGCGCCAGCGGCGGATGAATTTCGCTTTCGTCGGCGCGCGCCGGGCTCATCAGTTCCCATGGCATGTGCGGCTCGTCGGAAACGAACTGGATCGCCAGCGGTCGCCGGTAGCGATCCCACAGCGCCCAGTAGGCGGCGCGGAACATCGCCGGCGCAAGCAACCACAGGCGTGAGCCGAAACCCTCGATGCGCTGCGTGTGCTGCCCGCGCTCGAGCATGGCGAAATCCTTGAACAGCGCGGTGGCCTCGGCGGCCGGATCGCGGCCAAGATCGACGTCTTCCTCGAGCGACGGCGGCAGGCCGTCGAAGCGGTCAGTGACAACGAGCCAGCGCAAGCGGCCGGGCCGGTCCTTGTCGATCTTCGAGATGTACACGGTGACGTCCGGCGGCGTCGCATCGCGTTCGACCGCCACCGCGCCGCTGCCAGCGCCGCCCGGCGTCGCCACGTCGGCGGTCTCGCCGATGTCAAACATCCGCACGGCCGAACCGCAGAAGCGCGTCCCGGAAAAGAAAACCGCCATCACGGCCATCGGACCAGCCGGCGCGTCGGCGCGTATCCGGGCGGCGACCTGCGCCGGTTTCGACGCCGCGTTGCGACGGATCGTGACCGTCGACTGCGCGCTTTCCTTGAACGCGAATGCCGGACACTGCAGGTGAACGGCCAGATCGAGGCTCGACCAGTCGGCGGCGAGCGTGCCGACATCGATCGGCCCGCCCTGCGTATGGGCAACGGCCTGGCGCAGGAGGTCGACGATGATCGTCACTTCGGCACCCGGTACGCGCGTTCCTTCGATGTCGATCGAAGGATGCCGCACCGGAGTCGTGCCCTCGTCCTCGAGCGATGTCACCGCTTGCGGCGCCCGGGCAGCGGCTTGCTCCGACGGCGCCGCACCCGATGCCGGCGGCGTGCGCGGCCGTGCGCCGCGCAATCTTGCCCGCGGCCTTGCCGCCGCGGCCGGGATCAACGTGCCGACCGCCTGCGGCCGTCGATCAGGCCCGACTTCGATGTAGCGCCCGATACTCGGCGCCTGCGCCGCGGGCCGCCAGCTGCGATCGATCGGCGGTGCTGCGGCCCGCGTGTCGACCTGCGTGCTCTGGTGCTCCTCCTGCAATCCCAGCGCGCTTTCGAACGGCGCGTCGTTGTCGGCCGTGCCGCCGTCCAGCGCGCGACGCAACGGCGGCCACTGCAGCAATTCTTGTCGGTGAAACGCGTACCGATAGAGGCCTTCGGCACGGCTGACGACGATCCAGGACGACGTGGCGGACTCGATCCGGCGCAGCGCCGCGCCGAGCGGCATCGTCGAATCGATGACGATGAAGTCTTCCGACCAGTCGATGCGAATGCCGGCGCTGCCGCTCACGGAGCGACGACCACTGCCAGATCGGTGACCGCAGAGGCGCCGGGTGCCTCGACGCGCACGCGCCACGTTCCCGGTGCCAGGTCGAGTTCGACCGCTTGCCAGCCCGCCTGCCTTGCGCGCGCCAGCGGCTCGGTCAGGGCCTCGCCGGTGGCGACGTTGGTCAGGTGCGCGGTGATCGGCGGATTGCCTTCGCCGGCACGTGCGCGCACCGTCAGCGGCTCGCCCGGCAACGCGATGTCGTCGATATCAAGCGTCAGCGCGGTCGGCAGTTCGGCGCGGAAACGGGCCAGATCGATATCGGGCTTGGTCAGCACGCCTTTGAGGTTCGCCAGCGGCCCATCCGCGTTCTGCAGCGAGCCGTGCATCTCGGCCGCGTAGACCTCCCGCAGGGCTTCGGACAACTCCAGCGGCGTGGCCGAAACGCGCGGCACGGTGCCGTCGCCGCCCATGTCCTTGCCTTCGTAGCTGCGCAGCAACTCGACCTTGCCGCCGACGCTGGCCGCCGTCTGGAAAGTCGGCTGCTCGATGCCCACGACCGGCACCAGCCGGTAGCCGCGCTCGCGATACGCCGCGTCATTGGCGTTGGTCTTCTGCGCGTCTTCGATCTCGCTGTGAAACTGCCGCGCGGCCAGCGCCCAGTCGGGCCGCATCTCGGGCAACGCGCCCTGCTCCGCGGCCGCCGTGACACGCGCCAGCGCGGCGGCACCCGTATCGATGCAGGGATACGTCGGCAGCAACTGGTAGACCGACGGGTACGAACGCAGCAGCGGCGAAAGATCGAGCCCGAGCGGGCCGATTCCTTTCTTCATGCCGTGCACGATGAAATCCACCGCATTCAGGGACCCGCGATGCGGCGTGCCCAGCGTGATCAGCGTGCGCGTGTGCTGCCAGCCGCCGAGACACTCGAGGAAATAGCGTGACACGAGCCCGCCCATCGAATGGCCGACCAGGATGAGCCTGGCGTCCGCGGCTCCCGAACTCGCCCGCCACGCGTTCAGCCAGCCGAGCGCCTGCTGCTCGAGCCGGCGCGCGTTGACGCGGTTATCCAGCCGCCAGTCGTAGGGAAACGCGAAATAGTTCTTCCCGGGCGCAAGCCCAAGCTGGGCAACCAGGTACTGCTCGACGCGCGAGTAGCCGTCGATCTTGATCAGGCCCGGAACGATGGTGACGTCCGGAATCAAGCGCGGCGCGGTGATGCCTCCCGCGTCGCCGCCCGGATCGAGTTCCAGGTCCTTGATCGAGCCGCCCAGCGACGTGATGGCGCGCCAGATCGCGCCGGCCGATGGACTCCAGACTTCCTTGCCCTTGGCGTTGGCCAGCACGCTGCCGGTGATGCCCGGCAGCAGCACGACCACATCACGGAAAGCACTCATGATCCGATCCTCTCGCGCCTCGTCATGACCCGACCTTAGGCGCGGACATCAGCAGGCGCAAGCGCCGGTGCGCGGGAAGGCGAGCGTCGGGCCGCTGCGAAAGACGATCGACGTCACGGAGGTTCGATCGACGCACGAGAACGTCGGGCCCGACCGGGCACCGACGGACTTTTCCTCCGCTGTACATGTGCAGGTGTGCGTAGGCAATGTCATGTAGACGCGCGGACAGCTTCGACATCGACATGAAGGCGGCGCGGATCGACATGGCCGCAGGCTCATCCGCCGGCTCGTCGCGGCGAACGGCACCGCGGCGTCGCCCGGC
>JBFGOX010000385.1:0-3630 GCA_041565015.1 Burkholderiaceae bacterium | reverse complement strand
TTGCGCGTGGAGCCCGCTGGCGTAGATCGAGCCCGCCGTCGGCTCCAAGCTGGAAGGAAAACGATGAAGGTCTTGCCAGGTCTGTTCGCGCTGCTGGCGTCAGCGCTGATGTCATCCGCTCCGCTGGCGCAGGACAAGTCGCCCGTGGATGCCGGGCCCTACGTCGCCTCGCCGGACAGCGCGGTGGCGGCGATGCTGCGCGAGGCCGAGGTCGGGCCGAACGATTACGTGATCGACCTCGGCTCGGGCGACGGCCGGATCGTGCGCACGGCAGCGGCCGTGTTCGGCGCGCGCGGCATGGGTGTGGAGATCCAGGAGCCGCTGGTCGCGCTGTCGAATGAACTGGCGAAGAAAGAAGGCAGCGCCGACCGCGTGAGATTCGTCAAGCAGGACCTGTTCAAGACCGACATTTCGCCGGCCACCGTGGTCACCATGTATCTGCTGCCGGACACGGTGAACCTGCTGCGGGACAAGCTGCTCGGCGAATTGCGGCCCGGTGCCCGCGTCGTGTCGCACGACTATGGGCTGGCCGGCTGGATCCCGCACAAGACGCTCGAGTTGGATCTCGAGGAAAAGGTCGCGATCAGTGGCGCCACGCGGACGACCATCTACGTCTACGTCATTCCGGCCCGGGTTGCCGGCACCTGGACCGCCACGGTCCCGGCCGTGGTGTCAAACGGTGCGATGCGGCTGGAATTCACGCAGCAGTTGTCGACTGTTGCCGGCCAGGCGCAGATCAACGGCAGGATGGTGCCGTTGAAGGACGTCACACTGGTGGGCGAGAAGCTCAGTTTTTCGCTTGCCGGTCGCCCGGAAGTCTTCAGCGGCAAGGTCAGCGGCAAATCGATCGACGGCACGGTCGAGTCGCGTGGCACGCGCGCGCCGTGGAGCGCGACGCTCGGCGGCTGATCCGCGACCCGGGCAGGCCGCTGACTAGAGCTGCTGCTCGCAGTCGACCGCGAACACTTTGACCGGCGTCGACAGGCCTTTCAGCGACACTTCGCCGAGCACCTCGGTTTTCGTCTCTGGCGGCAGCGCTGCGAGGGTGTCGCCGTCGATCAGGATCGTGCGCTGCGCTTCCTTGGTCAACGCTTCCAGCCGCGCCGCCAGATTGACGGCTCCGCCGACGCAGGTATAGGTCGCTCGCTGTTGGGTGCCGGTGTATCCGGCGATCATCTGGCCCGAGGCGATGCCGATACCGACGCGGATCGGCGGCTTTTCCGCGGTGGTCCGCTCGGCATTGAGCAATTCGATCATCTCGATCATCTCCAGCGCCGCCCGCACGGCGCTGCCCGCCGCGTCAGCCAGCGGCAGCGGCGCACCGAAAACAGCCATCAGTCCGTCGCCGATCATCTGGTTGACTACGCCGTGCTGGCCGCTGATGGCCTCGAACATCAGCGTGTAGTACGTATTGAGCAGCTCGATGGTGTCGTCCGGCGGCTGCGAATCCGACAGCGCCGTGAAACCGCGGATGTCGGCGAACATGACCGTGGCGCGCACGTGCTTGCCGCCGAGGGCGAACCCCGACTGCTGCAGGTCCTGCGCGACTTCCGCAGTGGCGAAGCGACGCACCAGTTCCTTCTGCACATCGCGCAGGCGTTTCTTCTCGAGGCTCGAGTTGACGCGCGCCTTCAGCAGCACCGGGTTCACGGGTTTGTGCAGGTAGTCGTCGGCGCCGAGTTCGACGCAGCGCACGACGCTGTCCATGCCTTCGACCGCCGAGGTCACGATCACCGGCAGGTCGCGCAGCCGCGAATTGGCCAGCAATTGCTCGAGCACCTGAAAGCCGTCCATCTCCGGCATTTCGATGTCGAGCAGCACCAGGTCGAAGGACTCGCGTTCGAGCATTTCGAGCGCCACGCGGCCATTCTCGGCGCCGACACCGCGGTGGCCCTGCAGTTCCAGGGCGCGGATCAGCAGCAGCCGGTTGACCTTGTTGTCGTCGACTACCAGCAGACGGGCGCTGTTCTCAGCCATGGGCCATGAGCTCCTTGAGCGCGGCAGCGGTGCGCGCATATGCTGCCTCGAGGTCCGCGATGGCCGCCGCGTCGTGCGCCGGGTCGGTATCGATGCCCCTGAGCTCGATTTCACGCGCCAGCGCGGCGAGCGAGGCAGCACCGAAGGTATTGCCGTTCGCCTTCAGCGAATGGGCAGCGCGGCGGAAGCGCCCGGCATCGCCTGCCGCCCGCGCGCTGCGCAGTTCGGCGAGCATGCTTGGCGCCTCTTCAAGGAACGTGCCGACCAGCTCCACAACGAAGTCGGGGCCGGCGGTTTCCTGCAGCGCGCGATAGACAGCCATGTCGATGGCGACATCCGGCATTTCAACTCCCCCTTCGTGCTGGCACCTGCATCAGTGCGTCGACCAGCTGATCGACGCGGATCGGCTTGGTGATGTAGTCATCCATGCCGGCGGCCAGGCACATCTCGCGGTCGCCGGCCATCGCGTTGGCGGTCATCGCGACGATGCGCGGCCGCTCACCGGCCGGCATCTTCGCGGTGATATGGCGTGATGCCTCGAGCCCGTCCATCTCGGGCATCTGCACGTCCATCAGCACCACGTCGTAGGTCTGGCGCGCGACCGACTCGATGGCCTCGACTCCATTGGAGGCGAGGTCGGCGCGGTAGCCCATCTGCTGCAGGATACGCAGCGCGAGTTTCTGGTTTACGACGTTGTCCTCGGCCAGCAGGATGCGCAGCGGATGGCGTGCGGCCAGTTCGCCGTCGATCTTCGGCGTCGCGGCTGCGCGACGCACTGCGGCCTTCGGCTCCGGGCTGAGCGCGAGCAGATTTGCCAGCGTGTCGAACAGTTGCGACTGGCGCACCGGCTTGGCGAGGAACGCGGCAAACAGGTCCTCGGTATCGCCTGCCTCGCGCCGGCCCAGCGAACTGCATAGAACCAACGGCAGCGCGGGCTGAAGCTTGCGGACGCAGCGCGCCAGTTCGAGGCCGTCCATCTCCGGCATGTGCATGTCGAGGATCGCCAGGTCGAAGGCCTCGCCGGCTTCGAGCCAGCGCAGCGCCTCCTGTGGTGACTCGGTTTCGCGCGGCGCCATGCCCCACTTGCCGGTCTGCAAACTGAGTACGCGTCGGTTGGTTGCGTTGTCGTCGACGATCAGCAGGCGCCGACCGCGCAGGCCCGGCTGCGCGCCGATGAAATCGCGACGTGCCTGCGAAGGCAGTTCGGCCACCGGCGCGGTGATGGTGAAGAAGAACGTCGAGCCCTTGCCCGGCCCGCGGCTGTCGACCCACATGCGGCCGCCCATCAGTTCGGCCAGACGCCGGCTGATCGCCAGACCTAGCCCGGTGCCGCCGTACTTGCGTGTCGTGCTCGAGTCAGCCTGAGAAAACGATTTGAACAGGCGCGACATTGCCTCGAGCGTCAGGCCGATGTCGGTATCGCGGACCGAGAAAGTCAGCGCGACCTGCCTGTCGGTCGCCGGCTGTGCGGTAACCGTGACGACGACCTCGCCGGCGTCGGTGAACTTGACGGCGTTGGCCAGCAGGTTCAGCAGGATCTGGCGCAGCCGCGTCACGTCGGTCGATACCGCGGCCGGCACATCGCCTTCGAACAGGTACGCGGTGTCGAGGCGCTTGTCCATTGCCCGCGCCGCGACGAGGTCAAGTGCCGAC
>JBFGOX010000384.1:0-3639 GCA_041565015.1 Burkholderiaceae bacterium | reverse complement strand
TTCGGCAGCGCCTGCGGCGCTCCGGGCGCAGACGGCCCGGTCCCGCCGACATTGAAGCTCTTGTTCGGATCCGGCAGCGTGCCGGCTGGCGGCGTGGCCATATTTGCCGACGGCGGGCGGACCTTGGTGACGAAAGGCAACGGCGCATTGCTGATGTACAGCGCCACGGCCACCGCGATCGCCAGTCCGACGACCAGCCCGGCCACGAAGCCGAGCAGCATGCTGCCGCGCTGGCGAAGGGAAATTCTGTGCATGTCGTGGCTCACTTCGAACCTGCTTCGGCTGTCGAATTCAACGCGGCCGCGCCCCACTCACATCCGCTCGGGCGCCGACACGCCGAGCAGCGCCAGCGCGTTGCGCAGTACCTGCCGCGTGGCCAGCAACAACGCCAGTCGCGCGTCTCGCAAAGCGCTGTCGTCGACCAGCACGCGTTCAGCATTGTAGAAGCCGTGAAAATCGGCCGCGAGGTCCTTCAGGAAGAAGGCCACCTGGTGCGGCGCCAACTCGTCGGCCGCCTCGCGCAGCACCTGCGGATACAGGGCCAGGCGGCCGAGCAGCGCGAGTTCGCGCGCACCGGCCAGCGGCGACAGGTCGCGCTGCAGGGCGGCTGCCTCGTCGAGGCTGGCGCCGGCGCTCGCCGCCTGCGCCAGCACCGAGCAGATGCGGGCGTGCGCATACTGCACGTAGTAGACGGGGTTGTCCTCGCTCTGCGACAGCGCGAGATCGACGTCGAAAACGAATTCGGTGTCCGCCTTGCGCGAGACGAGGAAAAAGCGCGTCGCGTCGCGGCCGACCCAGTCGAGCAGGTCGCGCAGCGTCACGTAGCTGCCGGCACGCTTGGACATCTTCACTTCTTCGCCGCCGCGCATCACGCGCACCATCTTGTGCAGCAGGTAGTCGGGATAACCGCGCGGGATCGCGATGTCGAGGCTCCTGCCGGCGGCCTGCAGCCCGGCCCGCACGCGCGCCACCGTGCCGTGGTGATCGGAGCCCTGCACGTTGATCACCTTGGCGAAGCCTCGTTCGAACTTGGTGAGGTGGTAGGCGACGTCGGGCACGAAGTACGTGTAGCTGCCGTCGGACTTGCGCATCACGCGGTCCTTGTCGTCGCCACTGCCCTCGATCTCGGTGGTGCGCAGCCACAGCGCGCCGTCGGCCTCGAAGGTCATGCCGGAGTCGACCATCGCCTTGACGGCAGATTCGACCTTGCCGTCGCTGTAAAGCGACGACTCGAGATAGAAGTGATCGAAGCTGACGCCGAACGCGGCCAGGTCCATGTCCTGCTCATGGCGCAGGTAAGCGACCGCGAAGCGGCGGATGTTTTCGAGGTCGTTGACATCGCCGCTGGCGCGAACCGGCGCCCCGTCGCGCGCGGTCTGCGTGGCGCCAGCGAGGAACTCGCGCGCGATGTCGGCGATGTATTCGCCGCGATAGCCGGCCTCCGGAAACTCGACCGCCTCCCCGCGCAGTTCGCGCGCGCGCGCCTGCACCGACAGTGCGAGGTTGTTGATCTGCACGCCGGCGTCGTTGTAGTAGAACTCGCGCGTCACGGCATAGCCCCGCGCCGCCAGCAGCGCCGCCAGGGCGTCGCCGAGCGCGGCCTGTCGCGCGTGGCCGAGGTGCAGCGGTCCGGTCGGGTTGGCGGAAACGAACTCGACCATCACCTTGCGGCCGGCGCCGTCGGTGGACGTGCCGAAGTTCTTCGCCTCGCGCAACACCGCGTGCACGATGGCCTGCTTGGCGGCGGCGGCGATGCGCAGGTTGATGAAACCGGGGCCGGCGATCTCCACGGCGTCGATCAGCCCGCGGCCGGCCGGATTGACCCGCAGCGCGTCGGCAATCGCCGTGGCGACGTCGCGTGGATTCCGTTTCAACGCCCTGGCGACCTGCAGCGCGACGGTGCAGGCGAGGTCCCCATGGGCCTCGACCTTCGGCCGCTCGAGCACGACGGCAACGCCGGTCACGCCGAGTCCGGCCAGCGACTGCTCGATCAGCGAGGTGATGGTCCGCTTCTGTTCCATCAGCATGGGAAGTCGTTCTTCCTCGGCAAAGCGCGCTAGTTTAGCGAGGCGACCGCGGCGCACCGGCGGCGCTGTGCGTGGCTGCGTGCGATGGTCCGTTTCGTTTTGAAGTGCCGCGCATTACGATGCGCTGGCCGCGTCGACGGCGCGCGGGTCGACGCGCAAGGCGCGGCACCGAAATGGAGAAAACAATGCGTACCGTCATTCTGGGGCTCGCCTGCAGCGGCCTCACGGTTGTGACGCCGGCTGCTCTTGGCCAGTCCGGCAAGCCGACGCAGCAGGTCGTCAAGCCGCCGCTGGCGCAGGCCTGGATCGATGTGGCGACGTTCAGCGGCATGGGCATGGGCATGGGGATGGGTATGGGCGCCGGCGGTAATCCAATGGCGGCGATTGCCGGCATGTTCGGCGGCGGCCGCGGCGGTCAGAACGCCTTCGGCATGACACAGACCGGCTCGGCGGGCCGGTACGTCGATGTCACCCTGTTCACCAGCCGCAATCCGAATCTGTCCGAAGCGCAGCAGTCGGTGCCGCAGGGCACGCAACTGGCGCCGATGCTGAAGCTGATGTCGCCGGCCCAGACAAAGGGCGCTGCGCCGCGGCCCGATGACGACTCGGTCGATCAGCCCGACTACGAGCGGCCGAAGGGCAAGATGCTGCTGTACTGGGGCTGTGGCGAATCGGTGCGCCCCGGCCAGCCGCGCGTGGTCGACTTCGCCACCGCCGCGCCGGCCGACTTCCAGAAGTTCTTCATCGCTCGCCGCGCGACGCAGCGTGGCGCGCACTCGGCCGTCGGAAGTCCGCACTGGCCGAGCAGCGACGATGCGCGGGCGGTCCCCGACGGCGCGTCGCTGGTCGGCGAGCACGCGTTCACCGGCCAGGGCGTGCCCGACGGCTTCAAATTTTCGATTCCGGCGGCGCAGGACCTGATGCCGGCCATCGAACTGGCGCAGCGCGATGCTGGCGGCGCGACGCAGCTCGAGTGGAAGCCGCTGCCGACGGCGCGCGCCTATTTCATCGCGGCGATGGGTGCGCGGGAAGGCGGCCGCAGCGACGGCTCCGAAATGGTGTTCTGGACTTCGAGCGAACAGCCCGACACCGGCATGGGCCTCACCGACTACCAGACCAATGCCGCAGTCGACCGCTGGCTGAAGGAAAGGGTGCTGCTGGAGCCGACGGTCACCCGTTGTGCGGTGCCGAAGGGCGTCTTCGGCGAGGGCGCGATGCTGCGCATGATCGCCTACGGCGCCGAACTGAACCTCGCGCATCCGCCGCGACCTGCCGATCCGAAGATCGCCTGGGAACCGCAGTGGGCGGTGAAAGTTCGCGTCAAGTCGGTCGCCAGCGCCATGGTCGGGATGGACATGAACGAGATGACGGGCGGCGGTCGCCGCGAGCGCGCAGGCCAGGCCGAGCGCGACGAGGCGGAAAAAGAGGCGAAGCCGGACGAAGGCAGGAAGCCCGGCGCGATGGACGTGCTGCGCGGGATCTTCGGCCGCTAGGCGCGCAGGCCACGGTCAAGGACCCGGCGGCGGTTGCGCATGATGCTCGGGCGTGGTCTTTCCGCCGGCGTGAACGGGGCATGGCGACGTTGAGCCGCATCGATCACCTGGTCTTTGCC
>JBFGOX010000383.1:0-3642 GCA_041565015.1 Burkholderiaceae bacterium | reverse complement strand
GCATCATGGGTTGGGTCTACGGGTCGGCAGCGACGTTCGCCGTCGGCAAGGGCAGTTCGGCACCCGGCCAGATCGCCATAGAAGAGCTGCGTAACGCGCCGGAAATCGTGCGGAACGCAGTCAGCGGGAAGTAGGTCCCGGTATCAGTTGCCGAGTCGGCGGCCGGCGGGTCGCTTGGCTGGGCAACGGCCGGTGACAGTGCAGTTGCAGATGGTGCGCCCGCCTCCTGCAACGATCGCCTCGAGCCGTGCGGTGTGACGGCGTTGATCGAACGTACCGAGCACTGCGCTCCGCCGCAGTTCGTCTGCGTCCCTGATCGCGGACCGGCCGCGTTGAAGGCCTCGTGGCCGCACCTACCGTGCGCGCACCGCCGAGTCTCAACCGCCTTCGTCTCGATCCTTGCGCGCCGCGCCCGATTCGGAGCGCATCGAACTACGCAGTCGCCACGCGAAGCAGATTGGTCGTACCCGCCGTCGCGAACGGCATGCCGGCAATGGCGACGATCATTTGTCCAGCGGCGGCGAAGCCTTCGCGCCGCGCGAACGCACAGGCCACGTCGGTCATCTCGTCGATGTCGCGCACGTCGTCGGTGTGCACCGAGTGCACGCCCCAGGCCAGCGCCAGCTTGCGCGCGGCGGGCAGGCTTGGCGTGAGGCTAAGGATCGGCGCCTCGGGCCGTTCGCGCGCGGCGCGCAGGCTCGTATAGCCGGAACTCGTGTAGCAAACGATCGCGGCGGCCTTCAGCAGCGCGACCGCGCGGCGCATCGCGCTGCACACGGCGTCGGCGACGTCGGCATCGCCCGCTTCGGCCGGCGCGTGCGAGGCGTCGATCAGTTGCCGGTAAAGCGGGTCGGCCTCGACCTCGCCGATGATGCGGTTCATCATCGCCACCGCCTCGACCGGATGCTTGCCCACAGCCGACTCGGCCGACAGCATCACGGCGTCGGCGCCATCGTAGATCGCGGTGGCCACGTCGGAGGCCTCGGCGCGCGTCGGCACCGGGGAATCGACCATCGATTCGAGCATCTGCGTGGCAACGATCACCGGCTTGCCCGACTTTCGGCAGGCGCGAACGATGCGCTTCTGGATTGCCGGCACTTTTTCCGCCGGCAGTTCGACGCCGAGGTCGCCGCGCGCGACCATCACCGCGTCGGAAAGCATCACGATCTCGTCGAGCTTATTGACCGCCGACGGCTTTTCCAGCTTGGTCACGATACCGGCGCGCCTGCCGATCAACTCGCGCGCCTGCGCCACGTCCTCGGGCCGCTGCACGAACGACAGCGCGATCCAGTCGGCGCCGAGCTCAAGCGCGAGATCGAGGTCGTGCCGGTCTTTCTCCGTCAGTGCGCTGATCGGCAGCACCAGGCCGGGCAAGTTGACACCCTTGCGCTCCGACAGCTTTCCGCCGACGACGACCTTCGTTTCGGCGAAATCCTCCCCGCAGCGTTCGACGGTCAGGCGCAGGCGCCCATCGTCGAGCAGCAGTTCGGCACCCTCTTCCAGTGCGGCGAAGATCTCCGGGTGCGGCAGGTTCGCGCGCCGCGCGTCGCCGGGCGCGTCAGCGAGATCGAGCCGGAACGGCTGTCCTTCAGACAGCGCCACCGGCCCGTCGGCAAAGGTGCCGACGCGCAGCTTCGGTCCTTGCAGATCGGCAAGGATGCCGATCGGCCGGCCCGTTTCCTTCTCCAGTTCACGGATGACAGCGAAGCGCCGGCGGTGCTCGTCGTGGCTGCCGTGGCTGAAGTTCAGCCGGAAGACGTCGACGCCGGCGCGGAACAGTTTGCCGATCACCGCCGCATCGGAGCTCGCCGGCCCGAGCGTGGCGACGATCTTGGCGTTGCGGCTGCGGCGCTTCACGCTGCACCCGCCTCGTCGATGAACACGGCGCGGAAATCGTTGACATTGGTCAGCGTCGGCCCGGTGATCACCTGGTCGCCGAGCGCCTCGAAAAAGCCGTGGCCATCGTTGTCGGCCAAGCTGTCGGCAGGTCGGATGCCCTTGTCGAAGGCGCGCGCGAGACTGTCCGGCGCAACGATCGCGCCGGCAACTTCCTCGGCGCCGTCGACGCCGTCGGTGTCACCGGCGAGCGCCCATACGCCCGACTGATCGCCGAGCGCCACCGCCAGCGACAGCAGGAACTCGACGTTGCGGCCGCCGCGACCCTGGCCGCGCACGGTCACCGTCGTCTCGCCGCCGGACAGCAGCACGCACGGCGGCGCGATCGGCTGGCCGTGCTGCACGACCGACTTGGCGATGCCGGCCTTCACCTTGCCGACGTCGCGCGCCTCGCCCTCGATGCTGTCGCCGAGCAGCAGCGGCGTGACGCCCGCCTCGCGCGCCACTTTCGCCGCCGCTTCAAGGGCAATCTGCGGCGTGGCGATCAGTTTCACTTCGGCCTTCGCCAGCCGCGGGTCGCCGGGCTTGATGCTTTCGCCGCGGCCGGACTCGAGCACCTCGCGCACCTCGGCCGGCAGGTCGATGCCGTAGCGGCGGACGATCGCCAGCGCGTCGGCGCAGGTGGTCGGGTCGGGCACCGTCGGGCCGGAGGCGATGTTGATCGGGTCGTCGCCCGGCACGTCGGAGATCGCCAGCGTCAGCAGACGCGCCGGAGCGCAGGCGGCGGCCAGCCGCCCGCCCTTGATGGCCGACAGGTGCCGGCGCACGCAGTTCATCTCGTTGATGCTGGCGCCCGATTTCAGCAGCGCGCGGTTGAGCGACTGCTTGTGCTCGAGCGTCAGGCCCTCGATCGGCAGCGGCAGGAGCGCCGAGCCGCCGCCGGAGATCAGGCACAGCACCAGATCGTCGGCGGTGAGCCTGGAAACGAACTGCAGCATCCGCTGCGCCGCTTTCAGCCCCGCTTCGTCGGGCACCGGGTGCGCCGCCTCGACGATCTCGATTCGCTGGCACGGCACGGCGTAGCCGTAGCGGGTGACGACGAAGCCGGTCAGCTCGCCGGCCCAGTGCTGCTCGACCACGCGCGCCATTTCCGCGGAGGCCTTGCCGGCGCCGATGACGATGAGCCGGCCCCTGCCGAGTTCGGAAGGCTTCGGCAGAAAGCTCGGGATCGAGCGCGCCGGCTGCGCCGAGTCGATCGCCGCGTCGAACATCCGCCGCAACAGCTGGCGCGGATCGCTGGCCATCGCGCGCGTCCTTCGTCTACTTGGCGACTTCGTGGTTGGCCAGCTTTTCGAGCGCGCGCACCATCGCCGAGTGGTCCCACTTCGAGCCGCCGTTGGCAGCGCAGGCGTTGAACAGTTCCTGCGCGGTGGCGGTATTCGGCAGCGAGATGCCGAGCTGGCGGGCGCTGGACAGCGCGAGATTCAGGTCCTTCTGGTGCAGTTCGATGCGGAAGCCCGGATCGAAGGTGCGCTTGATCATCCGCTCGCCGTGAATCTCAAGGATCTTCGACGAGGCGAAGCCGCCCATCAGCGCCTGCCGAACCTTGGCCGGGTCGGCGCCCGCCTTCGAGGCAAACAGCAGCGCTTCACCGACCGCCTCGATGTTCAGCGCGACGATGATCTGGTTGGCCACCTTGCAGGTCTGGCCGTCGCCGTTGCCGCCGACCAGCGTGATGTTCTTGCCCATCAGGTCGAACAGCGGCTTGACCTTGTCGAAGGCGCTCTGCGGGCCGCCGACCATGAT
>JBFGOX010000382.1:0-3650 GCA_041565015.1 Burkholderiaceae bacterium | reverse complement strand
GCTGCCGGCGGCGCTGCTCGCCTATGCCGGCGCGCTGTTTGGCGCGATCACACAGCGCGGCGACGCGCTGCCGCTGCCGTACGTGCCGATCGTCAACCCGACCGACCTGTCGGTGCTGCTGGCGGCCGCGGCGCTGTGGCACTGGCGCGGGCAACTGCTGGCTGCCGGCAGCGCGGTGCCGGCGCTGCTGCGCGAACGCCGCCTGGCGCTGGCCACTGTCGGTGCCTTGCTGTTCGCCTGGCTGAACACCGTCTGGCTGCGCATCGTCCATCACTTCTTCGGCGTGCGGTGGAGCGGACGGCAGCTGTTCGAGTCGTTCCTGGTGCAGGCCGGCTTCGCACTGCTGTGGACGGCCACTGCGGTGGCGCTGATGGTCTTCGCCTCCCGGCGCGGTGAACGCGCCCCGTGGCTGGTCGGCGCCGGGCTGCTGGGACTGACCGTGCTGAAGCTGGCGCTGATCGACCTGTCGAACGCCGGCGGTACCGAAAGGATCGTCGCCTTCATCGGCGTCGGCGCGCTGATGCTGGTGGTCGGCTACCTGGCGCCGCTGCCTCCGCAGGCGACGGCCCAGGACAAGGCGCAGGCCGTATGAATGCGACCTGCCACTGCCTGGCCTGGCTCGGCGCGCTGCTGCTCGTCTCGGCACCGGTCGATGCGGCCGACCCGAAGCCCGGCGAATTCGTTGCCCGCTTCGAGATCGTCGCTCCGGCCAACGGCCCGTACTTTCGTGTGCCCTTGACGGCCGACGTGCTGCGCTACACGCGCTCGGCCGACCTTGCTGATCTGCGCCTGTTCAACGCGGTTGGCGAACGGCTGCCGTTCGCGCTGTATGTGCCCGGCGCCGACAAGCCGGAAGAAAGCGCGGCGGCGCTGCCCGTGTATCCGATCGAGACCGAGGTGTTGAAGGCCGCCGTTGCAGGTGGCCGCCTGGAACTGCGCCAGCAGGGCGGCTCGACGACCGTCGTCATCGAAGGCGCTCGCGGTGGCGGCGCACCGACGACGCAGGTTGCCGCTTATCTGCTCGATGCACGCGAAGTCAAGGCGCGCGCGGTGGCGCTGGAGCTGGACGCCGAGTTTGATCGCGCCAAGCTGGTGCCGGTCAGCGTGCAGGCCAGTCGCGACCTGAAGAACTGGCGAGCGGTAGCCGCTGGCGAACCGGTGTTCCGCCTCGGCCAGGGCGCGGCGCAGAACGTGCGAACGGTCGTTCGCTTCGCGCGCCCCGTTGTGCTCGATGGCGAGTACCTGCGGCTGACCTGGAAGGAGTCTTCTCGCTTCGTACTGCGGGCCGCGACACTGAAGTCGGAGCCTATCGACAGCCCGGCGCCACCGCCGGCGCTGGACATCGAGCTTGGTGCGCCGGTCGATGTCAAGGCGCGCGAGATCGAATGGGCGCTGCAGACGCCGCTGCGTTTTGCGCAGCTTCTCGTCCGCGCCGCCGAGCCGAATACGTTGTCGCCGGTGACGGTCATGGCGCGGCCACGGCTCGGCGAACCCTGGCGCGCCATCGGCCGCGGGGTCGTGTATCGGATCCGGCGTGATCGCGAAGACGAGTCCTTCAGCCCGCCACTCGACGTGGTTGCGGGCAGCTATGTCGGCATCAAGCTCGTGCTCGACGATGCGACGCCGCCGTTTGTCGCCACCCCGACCGCCGCATTGCGCCTGCCGCCGCGCGAAATGGCGTTCCTCGCGCGCGGGGCGGGGCCTTTTGTGCTTGCCGTTGGCCACGAGGACACTTCGCGCGCCGCGCTGCCGCTGGCGAGTCTCGTGCCCGGCTACCAACGCGACGACGAGCGCCGCTTCGCGGTGGCCGCATTGGGGGCGGCGCAGGTCGATGCGCAGCGACTGCCTCGCCCGCCGTCGCTGCTTTTTGGGCTCGATGTGCGAACGGTCATGCTTTGGGCGGTGCTGATCGGCGCCGTTCTGCTACTGTCAGCATTCGCCTTCTCGTTGCTGCGCAGGGCAAATCGTGCGCAGTCGGACGAGACCAAGCCTCGCGACTGACTGGCACATGGCCGGAAGCACTTTCGGGCATCTTTTCTGCGTCACCAATTTCGGCGAATCGCACGGGCCGGCGATCGGCTGCGTGATCGACGGCTGCCCGCCCGGACTGCCGCTTTCGGCCGACGATCTGCAGCCGGAACTGGATCGGCGCCGACCGGGCACGTCGCGCCACGTGACGCAGCGGCGCGAATCCGACCGGGTCGAGATTCTGTCCGGCGTCTTTCGTGGCGAGACGACCGGCACGCCGATCGCGCTGCTGATCCGCAACGAGGATGCACGCAGCAGCGACTACGACGATCTCGTCGACACGTTCCGGCCGGGCCATGCCGACTACACCTACTGGCGCAAGTACGGAAGGCGCGATCCGCGCGGCGGCGGCCGCTCGTCGGCGCGGCTGACTGCGCCGATGGTCGCTGCGGGCGCGGTGGCCAAGAAATGGTTGCGGCTGAAGTATGGAACGTTGATCCGCGGCTGCATGCAGCAGCTGGGTCCGATTGCGATTCCCTTTGTCAGTTGGGACGAGGTCGAGTCCAACGCCTTCTTCGCGCCAAGCAGCGAGATCCTGCCGAAACTGGAAGCGCACATGGACGCGCTGCGCAAGCGCGGCGATTCGTGTGGGGCGCGCATTCGCGTCAGCGCCAGCGGCGTGCCGGCTGGGCTCGGCAGTCCGCTGTACGACAAGCTCGACGCCGACATCGCCTACGCGATGATGGGGATCAATGCGGTCAAGGGCGTGGAAATCGGCGCCGGCTTCGAGGCGGTCGAACAGACCGGCTTCGAGCATGGCGATGAACTGCTGCCGCAGGGCTTCGCCAGCAATCACGCCGGCGGCGTGCTCGGCGGAATTTCCAGCGGGCAGGACCTGGAAATCTCGATCGCGATCAAGCCGACCTCGAGCATCCGCCTGCCGCGCCGTTCGATCAATTCACGCAACGAACCGGTCACTGTGGCCACCCAGGGCCGACACGACCCCTGCGTTGGTATCCGTGCGACGCCGATCGCCGAAGCCATGCTCGCTCTGGTGCTGATCGATCACGCACTGGCGCATCGGGCCCAGAACGGCGAAGTGCGTCTCGAGGTCCCGCCGATCCCGGCCCGGGCCTGACCGCGTCCATGTCCGCCGCGACCGCGTGGCAGCCGTGGCGGATCGGGCTTTTTTTCGCCGGCTATTTCGCCACCGCCGGCATTCTGGCCCCGTACTTTCCGCTGTACCTGGAGGACCGCGGTCTGACGGCCGCGCAGATCGGCGTCGTGATGGCCGTCGCGCAGGGCATGCGCATCTTCGGGCCGACCGCTTGGGGTTGGCTGGCCGATCACACGACCGAGCGCGTGCGCATTCTCCGTTTCACGTCGATCGCGGCAGCGGTGTGTTTCGTTCCGGTGCTGTTGCCGGGCGGATTCGGCTTCATTCTGCTGACGATGTTCGCCGTGCATTTCTTCATGACCGGCCAGATCCCGATCGCCGAGGCGATGACCGCCACCCGCCTGCGCGACGATCCGCACGCAGCGTCACGCTACGGGCGCCTGCGCGTCTGGGGCTCGATCAGCTTCGTGATCACTGTGCTGGCCACCGGCGTGCTGCTCGATCTTGCCGGCATTGGCCTGCAGCCGTGGCTGGTGCTGGTGTTGCTGGCGGTGACGGCAGCCTG
>JBFGOX010000381.1:0-3682 GCA_041565015.1 Burkholderiaceae bacterium | reverse complement strand
TGCTCCCGCCGCGCGTGTTCACCATCGAGGGCCAGCTCGCCCGCGTGATGGGCAACTTCCGGGCGCAGTCCACCGATCTCGAGAAGTACGTCTTCCTCATCGCGCTGCAGGACCGCAACGAGACGCTGTTCTACCGGGTCATCATGCACCACATCGAGGAGATGATGCCGATCATCTACACGCCGACGGTCGGCCTGGCCTGCCAGAAGTTCGGGCACATCTACCGGCGGCCGCGCGGCATGTATATCTCCGTGAACCACCGCGGCCGCATCGCGCAGGTACTCGGCAACTGGCCGTACCGCGAGGCGTCGATCATCGTCGTCACCGACGGCGAGCGCATCCTCGGCCTTGGCGACCTCGGCACCAATGGGATGGGCATCCCCATCGGCAAGCTGGCGCTGTACACCGCCTGCGCCGGCGTGCACCCGCGGCACTGCCTGCCGGTGCTGCTCGACGTCGGCACCAACAACGAAGCGCTGCGCAGCGACCGCCTTTACCTCGGCTCGAGGCAGCCGCGGCTGAGCGGTGCCGCCTACGACGAACTCGTCGAGGAGTTCATCGAGGCCACGCAGCAGGTCTTCCCCGGCATCGTCGTGCAGTTCGAAGACTTCGCCAATCACCATGCCTTCCACCTGCTGCAGAAGTACCGCGACCGGATCTGCTGCTTCAACGACGACATCCAGGGCACCGCGTCGGTGACCGTTGCCGGCATCTTCTCGGCGCTGCGCATGACAAAGCGGCCGCTCGCCGAGCAGACGTTCCTGTGCCTGGGCGCCGGTGAAGCCGCCACCGGCATCTCCGACCTGCTGGTCGAGGCGATGGTCGACGACGGCATGGAGTCGCGGGCCGCGCGGCAGCGCTGCTGGCTGGTCGACTCCAAGGGGCTGGTCGTCGCCGGCCGCAGCGGCCTGGCTGAGCACAAGAAGCCGTATGCGCACGAGCGCGCTCAGGTCGCCGGGTTCGTCGACGCGATCAAGGAGTTGAAGCCGACCGCGATCATCGGCGTCTCGGCCACGCCGAGCACGTTCACCCGCGAGGTCATCGAGGAGATGGCCCGCATCAACGAGCGGCCGATTGTCTTCGCGCTGTCGAACCCGACCTCGCGCTCGGAATGCACGGCCGAGCAGGCCTACGCCTGGTCGGGCGGCCGCGCGCTGTTCGCCTCCGGCAGCCCGTTCGACCCGGTGACCGTCAACGGCAAGCACTACGTGCCGCGGCAGGGCAACAACTCGTACATCTTCCCCGGCGTTGGGCTCGGTGCGATCGTCGGCGGGCTTTCGCGCGTGACCGATCGCATGTTCATGGCCGCAGCGCGCACGCTCGCCGCACAGGTCAGCGACGCCGACCTTGCGCAGGGCAGCCTGTATCCGCCGTTGAATCGCGTGCGCGAGGTCTCGGCGTTCATCGCCGCGGCGGTGATCGAGGAAGCGCACACGGCAGGGCTGGCCGGCATCGAGCCGCCGGCGGACATGCTCGGCTACGTACGTTCGCAGATGTACGAGCCACAGTACACCCCGTACGCGTAACGGGATTCGTTACATGAGCCCGGTGCGGCACCAGCGGCCGCAGTGCGCCACGACGGCCGCGATGGAGTCGGAGCAGTCATTGACCGTGCTCAAGGCATGTGCGCGAAGGAACGCATACGTTGGCACGGTTCCGGTCACCGTTACACGGGCTGAAAAGACGACAAGAAGCCGGGACACCTGGGACGACGAATAACTGAACAAACCGATGGCAGTGCATCGCAATCGCAAAGGACTTGACCTGCCGCTGGCCGGCGCGCCGGAGCTGAAACTCGACGATGCGCCGACGAGCCGGCGGGTTGCGCTGATGGCGGCCGATACGGTCGGGCTGAAGCCGGCGATCGCGGCGCAGGTGGGCGAGCGCGTGCGCCGCGGTCAGAAGCTGATCGAGGACAAGCGAATGCCCGGCGTGGCCTTGACCGCGCCGGCGACGGGAACGGTGGCGGCCATCAACCGCGGCGCGCGGCGCGCGCTGGTTTCGGTGGTGATCGAGGTCGACAGCGGCGACGCGAGCGGCGAGCAGGTCGAATTCGCCAGTTTCCGCAGCCGCCCCGCAGCCGAACTCGACGGCGCCGCAGTTCGCGCACTGATGCTCGAATCGGGCCTGTGGACAGCGCTGCGCACGCGTCCGTACGGCAACATGCCGGCCGCCGATGCGAAGGCGGTGGCGATCTTCGTCACTGCCATAGACACGCGGCCGCACGCGCCGCCGCCGCAACGGGTCATCGCCGCGCGAACCGCCGAGTTTCGCGACGGTCTCGTCTGCCTGACCAAACTCGTGACCGGGCCGGTCTACCTGTGCACCGCGGAAGGCGACGCGGTCGACACGCCGGCCGGCGTCCAGGTCGAGCAGTTCGCCGGACCGCATCCGGCGGGCAATGTCGGCTGGCACATCCACTGCCTGCAGCCGGTGAACCTGCATCGGTTCGTCTGGCACATCGGCTACCAGGACGTCATTGCGCTCGGTCACCTCGTGCGCACCGGCAAGCTCGATGTCGAGCGCGTCATCTCGCTGGCCGGCCCGTCGGTGCGCTCGCCCAGGCTGCTGCGCACGCGGCTGGGCGCGTCGATCGACCATCTTGTCGCCGGCGAACTGCACGACGGCGAGCATCGCGTGATCTCCGGCTCGGTGCTCGACGGCCGCACGGCGATGGGCGACGAACATGGGTACCTCGGCCGCTTTCACCTGCAGGTGGCGGCGCTGCGCGAGGGACGCGAGCGCGAGATGTTCGGCTACATCGCGCCCGGCGCAGCGAAGTTCTCGGTCACCGGCAGCGTGCTCGGCGCGTTCTCGCGCGCCCACCGCGCGCTGACGACGTCGACCAACGGTTCGCCGCGGGCAATGGTGCCGATCGGCACCTACGAGCGCGTGATGCCGTTCGACATCCTGCCGACCTTCCTGCTGCGCGCGCTGATCATTCGTGACGACCCGCGCGCGGTGGCGCTCGGCGCGCTCGAACTCGACGAGGACGACGTCGCGTTGTGCACCGTCGTCTGCCCCGGCAAGTACGAATACGGGCCGCTGCTGCGCGAAATGCTGACGCGCGTCGAGAAGGAGCACTGATGAAGCCGCTGCGCGCGTGGCTCGACCGGCAGGCGCACTACTTCGAGAAGGGTGGGCGCTTCGAGAAGTTCGCGCCGCTGTGGGAGGCGGCCGACACTTTCTTCTACACCCCGGCATCGGTGGCCGGCGGCGGCGCGCACGTGCGCGATGCGATCGACCAGAAGCGGATGATGATGCTGGTCGTCATCGCCACGCTGCCCTGCGTGGTCATGGCGATGTTCAACACCGGGCTGCAGGCAAACCTGGCGATCGACCCGGCCAAGACTGCCGCGCTCGACGGCTGGCGGCACGACGTGATCAGCCTGCTCGGTGTCGGTTATTCGGCCGACAGCGCCATCGCCAACCTGATGCACGGCGCGCTCTACTTCCTGCCGCTGTACATCGTGACGATGGTCGTCGGCCTGTCCTGGGAGGTGATGTTCGCCATCGTGCGCAAGGTCGAAGTCAACGAAGGCTTCTTCGTGACCGGCATCCTGTACGCGCTGATCCTGCCGCCGACCACGCCGCTGTGGCAGGCGGCACTGGGCATCAGTTTCGGCGTGGTGATCGCCAAGGAAGTCTTCGGTGGCACCGGCATGAATTTCGTCAACCCGGC
>JBFGOX010000380.1:0-3683 GCA_041565015.1 Burkholderiaceae bacterium | reverse complement strand
CCTGAACGACATGCCGCCGGCATCGCCAGGCTGGGCCGTGGTCTTGAGCGCATCGGACCGCGGACAGCGAAACGTCCTGTGATGAAATCTGGGAGAGGCGAACATCACCGCCGCGCCCGGGAATGTCGGGTGAATATGCATGCTCCTGGCGCACAGTGAGAACGCCTTTTTCTGGCGATTGGCGGCAGATACCGTCGCCGGTGATGCCCCGCGTGGAAGTTGCCGCAGCACGGACTGGCCATGAGGTTTCGTGTCAGCCGAGCACGCACAGAGGCAGAAGATGATACTTAGGCCCATCCTCATATCGATCGTCTGTCTTGCCCGCCAACGCGAACCGGCGGCGGCCGCGAGACCAGCGCACCGGCAGGATCCTGCCGTGCCCGAGCGCAAGGCCGACGCATCGGCACGCCATCATTGACGCCGCATCGATCGGTTTGACCTGCCGAGGACATGCATGCCAATGCCATCGCCAGAGGCGCTGGCGCTTTGCAGATCTATTCAAGGAGCTTCGCTGCTCACCATCCGGTCCCGCATCGAGGGCTGGCCGGAACCGGTTCTGCCGGTGCGCGGCAGCGCTCTTCGCCGATCACGGTTCAGCGCAGACGGATGAGTTTGCGCGTATGCGTGGCGATCATCAGTTCTTCGTTGGTCGGCACCGCGAATGCCGCCACGCGGGAGGTCGCCGTCGTCAGCAGGGGACCGCCTGCTTCATTGGCGGCAGCATCGCGCTCGACGCCCAGCCAGGCAGCGTCGTCGAGCACCCGCGCACGGATGGCCGCAGAATTCTCGCCGACACCGGCCGTGAACACGATCGCATCGGCGCCGCCGAGCGCGGCGGCGAGCGACCCGAGCTCGCGCCGGATCCGATAGCAGTACAGATCGATGGCCAGCTTCGCGCGCTGTTCCCCGCTATCGAGCAGCGTGCGCATGTCGCTTGAAATGCCGGACACGCCCAGCAGCCCGGACTGGCTGTACAGCAGCTGCTCGATCTCACGCGCGCGCATGCCGCGCTGATCCATCAGGTACAGCACGACGCCCGGATCGAGACTGCCGGTGCGGGTGCCCATGATCAGCCCTTCGACGGCGGTGAAGCCCATCGTGCTCGCGATGCTGCGACCGTTCATCAGCGCGCACATGCTGGCGCCGTTGCCCAGGTGCAGCACGATCGTGCGGCCGGCGGCGGCGCGCGCGGAGTAGCGCGGCAGCACCGAGGCGATGTACTCGTACGACAGCCCATGAAAGCCGTAGCGGCGCACGCCTTGTTCGAACATCGCGTACGGCAGACCAAACATCTGCACGAGGTCGGCGTTGGTGCGGTGAAAGGCGGTGTCGAAGCAGGCGACCTGCGGCAGATCGGGCGAGCGTTCGAGCAGGCGGCGGATCGGCGCCAGATTGTGCGGCTGATGCAGCGGCGCCAGTGTCACGTACTTCTCCAGGTCGGCAAGTGCTTGCGCGTCGATGCGCACGGGCTGTGCATAGTCCAGTCCGCCGTGCACGACGCGGTGACCGACGCCCGTCAGCGTTACGGCGTCCATCCGCTCGCGCAGGAAACCGAGCAGATGATCCAGCGCGCCGTCGTGCCCGAGCCGGGCGCCGTCGCCCCAAGCCCGCTCGGCCAGCACGGCGCCGTCGGCGCCCGTGGCGATGAAACGGGGTGCGGTGAACAACGCCTCGACCTGGCCGCGCAGCTGTAGCTGAAGTTCAGGGCCGGACTCGACGAAGACGGAGAACTTGACGCTCGACGAGCCGGCGTTCAGGACTGCGATGGCGGAAGTCATCGTCGCCACAACGTTGGGCGCTATGTCTGCACCGGCGCGGCGGTGCGCCTCGCGTGCGCGACCAGCGCCATGACCGCGACCGATGCCAGCCGCGTGCGGATGCTGTCGGCGCGGCTGGTCAGCACGATCGGCACCCGCGTGCCGAGCACGATGCCGGCGCTGTCGGCGCCTGCAAGGTACTGCAGCTGCTTGGCGACCATGTTGCCCGACTCCAGGTCCGGCACCAGCAGGATGTCGGCCTGCCCGGCCACCGGCGAGACGATCTTCTTGGTCTTTGCCGCCTCGGGGCTGATCGCGTTGTCGAAAGCGAGTGGTCCGTCAAGCAGTCCGCCGGTGATCTGCCCGCGGTCGGCCATCTTGCAAAGTGCGGCGGCGTCGAGCGTGGACGGCATGTGGGCGTTGACGGTCTCCACCGCGGCCAGGATCGCCACCTTCGGCAGCGCAATGCCAAGAACGTGCGCCAGATCGATGGCGTTCTGCGCAATGTCGGCCTTTTCGCTCAGCGTCGGCTGGATGTTGATCGCCGCATCGGTCACCATCAATGGCTTCGGATAGGCGGGCACGTCGAGGACGAACACGTGGCTGATGCGCCGTGCGGTGCGCAGCCCGGTCGCCGATGGCACGACCGCGGCCATCAGCTCATCGGTATGCAGGCTGCCTTTCATCAGCGCCTCGACCTTGCCTTCGCGCGCCAGCGCCGTCGCCTGACTGGCGGCGGCGTGACTGTGCTCGACGCTGACGATCTCGAATCCTGACAGGTCGACCCCTTCCGCCTGTGCCACCGCGCGGATCTTCGCTTCCGGGCCTACGAGTACCGGCGAGATCAGCCCGCGTCGCGCCGCCTCCAGCGGCCCCAGCAGTGAATCGCGGTCGCACGGATGCACGACGGCACAACGCACCGGCGGTACGCCCTGGCAACGCTGCAGCAGCCTGCCGAGGGCATCGTTATGTCGAAGAATGACGTCTGGCGTGGCGATTTCGGAGTAGCGGATCTGGCGGGTCGGCGCCCGCACCAGCACGCGGCCTTCGACCAGTATCTGCTCACCGCGCCGGACCGAGCAGTCGAACAGCACGCAAGAGTCGGCAAGCTTCTCGAGCACGGTGACGGTTCCGGTCAGCTCGTCGCCAGCGCTGATCACACCGTCGAAACGGAGCCGCTGCTCCAGTACGACCGTGCCCGGCCCGGGCAGCCGCCGACTCAGCATTCCAGAGATGATCGCTTCGCCGCCCACCGCTTTGGCAACAACGACGTCAGGCCGGCCATCGCCGGTGGCGTCGAGCTGAAAGGAGTCGACATCGCCGCCGACCAGCGCCAGAGCCTCGACCTCCGGGGCGCTGATGCGGCGACTGAAAGTCGCACTGGCGCCGGGCTTCAACTGGTCGTAGGTCGTATTCTCGAATGACCTGACTTTCCGTTCGCTCACTTGGTTGCTCCCCTGTCGGCGATGTGGCGCGCGAGATGAAGGCAAAACAGCACCTTCAGCGCCGGACTCCTGCGCTGCTCATCGTCGGTGCGCCCGAGTTTGCGGCAGTCGTAAATACGGAGTGTAAGAAGCTGAATCGACGCGGCCGTGACTGCCATCAAGCGACGACGCTGTTCGTCGCCGCGCACGAGCGGCTCCCGTCCGGATCAGCGCCGACCCGTGCTGCCGAATCCGCCGCTGCCGCGCGCGCTGGCAGCGAATTCCTCGACGATTTTCAGCTCCGCCTGCACGATCGGCACGATGACCATCTGTGCGATCCGTTCGAGCGGCTGCACGGTGAAGCGGTCTGCACCCCGGTTCCAGCACGAGACCATGATTTCGCCCTGGTAGTCGGAATCGATCAGCCCGACGAGGTTGCCCAGCACGATGCCGTGCTTGTGGCCGAGGCCGGAGCGCGGCAGAACCAGCGCCGCATAGCCGG
>JBFGOX010000379.1:0-3706 GCA_041565015.1 Burkholderiaceae bacterium | reverse complement strand
GCGGCTCGAGCGCAAGCTGCTGCGCCGGCTGCATCGGAAGATCGCCGTGATCGACGAGCGCCTCGCGTTCGTCGGCGGCATCAACATCATCGACGACCACAATGTGCCCGCGCATGTGCGCGGCCGGCTAGGGCCGCGATTCGATTTTGCGGTGGCCTGCGAAGGACCGATCGTTGCCGCGATCACGCTGGCCGCACGGCGGCTTTGGTGGACCCTGGCTTTCGTCAATCCGCGCGGCCGCTCCGGGCCGCTGCCGACGATGGCACGGATCGCGCGGCAGCATGCGGCGCGCGGCGGCGTCGCCGCGTCGCTGCTGCTGCGCGACAACCTGCGCAACCGGCACGCGATCGAACGCGCCTATCTGCAGAGCTTCGCGTCGGCGCGCGAGCAGGCTGTGATCGCAAGCGCGTATTTCCTGCCGGGCCGTCGCTTCCGGGCCGCGCTGCTGGCCATGGTCGGACGCGGCGTTCGCGTGCGGCTGCTGCTGCAAGGCCAGGTCGAGTATCCGCTGCAGTATTACGCGCAACGCGCGCTGTACGGCCAGCTGCTGGCCGGCGGCGTCGAGATCCACGAATACCTGGCCAGCTATCTGCACGCCAAGGTCGCGGTGGTCGACCAGCGCTGGGCCACGGTGGGCTCGTCGAACATCGATCCGTATTCGCTGCTGCTTGCGCGCGAAGCCAACATCGTCGTGCACGACCCCCGCTTCGCCGGCGAGCTTGCCGACGTGCTCGGGCAGGCAATCGAGCAGCATTCGCGCCGCATCGATCCGTCCAATTACGGTCGCCGCGGCTGGGTCGCCCGCGCGCGCGACTGGTGCGCCTTCTTCATCCTGCGGCTGGCCACCGTGGTCGTTGCCCGGGGGCGCGATTACTGACCCGGCCGGACGCCGCCCGCCTGGCGTGCCGACGCCGCGCGTCAGAACTGGACTTCGAACCGATAGCCCTTGTAGCGAAGCACTGCCGCCTTCAGCTTGATCTGTTCGAGCAACAGGTCGGCCGTCAGCGCGTCGTTCTCGCGGTAGATGCGGCCGTTGATGATCAGCGAACGGTTCGCGGCGCTGGCCGAATAGATTGAACCACCGATGGCCAGTGGCGGCAGTTCCGCCCGAACGCTGTCCGGAAGCTGTTCGCGCGTGTAAATCGGCGGCTCGGCCGGCGCGGCCGGGGCAGGCGCTTTCGCCGCCGCGAGTTCCGGTGCCGGCGCTGCAGGCGGTGGTTTTTCCGGCGGCTTGCGGCTTTCGGGCTGCGGCCATGGTGCGGGTTCCGCAACCGGCTGCAGTTCGGTCGGATTCGCGCGTGGCGCGGCCGCAGCAACGGCCGTCGACGCCTGTGTGGTTGCGGGGTGCCCTGTAGCCGCGGGTGGTGCGGCAGATGCTGCTGCCGCCGGGCGGGAGGCTTCGCGCGGTGTTTCGCGGGCAGCCAGGTACCAGGCCAGCGCGGCCACAAGGCCGGCGGCCCCGCCGATGACGATCCAGTGCCAGGGCCGCGCGCGGGGACGCGGTGCCGCTTCGACCGCAACCGCAGGCACCGGCTGTGCATACAGGCCCGGCACCGCGCCGCGTTCGCGTTCGGAGTCGGCCCTGCGCAAGGCGTCGAGAATCAGCGACACGGGACTATTTCTCTTTCTGCAGGCGTGGCTCGTCGATCCCGATCACGCGGTTCAGTCGCATCAGCGTCAGCGGCCCGGCAATGCCGTCCGACGGCAGGCCCTGCGTCAACTGGAACGCGTGGATCCAGCCTTTTAGCGTCTCATCGTCGAACCGCTTGCCGGACGGCATCGGTTCGCCGCGCGCAGCGGCCAGATTCGACGCCAGCCAGCGCGCGGTCGAACCCGCACGGTTGCTGGCGATAGCGCCGGCGTAGCCGGGCGGCGCGCGCCAGAAGGTCGTGAACTCGCCACGCCAGTAGTCGGCCAGTGCAACCAGCGGAACGCTCTGCGCGACGCCGCCGATGCGCAGCGTTGCGGCGTCTTCCGACAGGCCGCTGAGCATCGCGTAGGCCGCGCGGTTGCCGCCGTCGCGCAGGGTCAGGATGCCGGGCCGGTCGAGCTGCCGGATCAGCGCCAGCGTGCTGTTGCTGCTTTGATAGCAGTGGAGCTGCGCTTTCTTCGCCGCCTGGCACGGGTCACCGTCGTCGACCGCGATGTCCCACGACTTGGCCAGTTCCTGCCACGACTGCTTCTCGGCACCGACGAGCGATGCGAATCCGGTCGGCAAGTCGAACGGCACGACATCGGCCGCGGGCGGAGCCGCCGCCGCGACGGCTGCAGGCGTCACTGCGGCGGCAGGCGGCGACGTGGCGGCCAGCGCCATCGGCGATGCGCTCGCCGCTGCCGCCATGTCGGTCGGCGTCGTGTCGCCGTTCGCGCGATCGAAGACAAGACTGGCCGCGCCGACGAGACCGGCGCCGACGACGAGTCCAAGCGCCACCAGCGCCGCGCGTTCGTAGCGCGAACGCCTGATCGCCGCGAAATCCGGCTGGTCGAGCACCTCCTGCGCTGCCCGCTCGACGGTCTGACGATCGACGCTCGCCCTGCCGTTCGCGTAGGCGCCAAGCAGCGCCCGGTCGCACAGCAGATTGATGCGACGTGGAATGCCGCGCGAATAGCGGTAAATGCGCCGCAACGAGCGGCGATCGAACGGCGACGGCCGGGTCAGGCCCGCAACCGAAAGGCGATGGCGCACGTACTGAGCCGTGTCGTCCTCGGCCAGTGCATCCAGGTGATAGCGCGCGATCACGCGCTGCGCGAGCTGCTGCAGTTCGGGACGCGCGAGCATCGCGCGCAGTTCGGGCTGGCCGATCAGCACGATCTGCAGCAGCTTGCGCTCGTTGGTCTCAAGGTTCGTCAGCAGCCGCAGCTGCTCGAGCACGTCGGCCGACAGATTTTGCGCCTCGTCGATGATCAGCAGGCTGTTTTGCCCGACCGCGTGCGTGCGCAGCAGGTACTCGTTGAGCGCGTCGACGTAGTCCTTCACGCTCGCCGCGCCGGGTCCCGGATGCGAGTACGGGATATGGAATTCCGCGCAGATGGTCTGCAGCAGTTCGTCGACCGTCAGCTTGGGATTGAAGATGTACGCGACGTTGCAGCGCTTCGGGATCTGCTCCAGGAAGCAGCGGCACACGGTGGTCTTGCCGGCGCCGATCTCGCCGGTGAGCACGACGAATCCGCCGCCGCCCTGCACGCCGTAGAGCAGATGCGCGAGCGCTTCGCGGTGCTGCTCGCTCATGAACAGATAACGCGGATCCGGCGCGATCGAGAACGGCGCCTGCTGCAGGCCGAAATACTGCGCGTACATGGCGCGAAGGATACGGCGTCGGCCCGTCGGCTGCCGGAGCCGGCGGCGGAGTCCTGCCGCCAGCGGGCAGGGCGGCAATCGGGGGCGACGCAACAGGCAACGATCCGGCGAAACCGGATCGGAGTCGATTTCCGCGCCCGGCCGCTGAGTCTCGCCCTCGGGCGCGCGCCGCGAACGCCGGCAGATTTCGGCAGGCGGTCGCGAGCGGATGGTTTGCTGTGGTCGAACGCCGCACGCGGCCGGCAGGCAATGCCCGGCAGCCTCGAGCCGCAGCGACTGCTCAGCGCCTACGCCCGCGGCATCTTCCCCTGGTACTCCGACGGACAGCCGATACTGTGGTGGTCGCCGGATCCCCGCATGGTGCTGTTTCCCGACGAGCTGCGGGTATCGCGCAGCCTGCGCAAGCGG
>JBFGOX010000378.1:0-3709 GCA_041565015.1 Burkholderiaceae bacterium | reverse complement strand
CGGCCCGGCGTCCGGTCCGATCGATGCGAAAAACGCGCCGCTCGCACCTCATGCGCGAGCGCCCGGCGCGCTCAACGGCCGCCCATCGAGCACCGGCCCGCGCCTGCGCAGGAAAACCGTCGCCGCCGCGCGCGCGGCGACGAAGCCGCTAATGCATCAACGAGCGGTCCTGGCCAGCGCCGCGCGCACCGATGAAGAACTTCATGAACTCTTCCGGCGTCAGCGGACGCGAGAACAGATAGCCCTGGGCCGAATCGCAGCCGAGGTGCTGCATCCAGGTCTGCTGCGTCTGCGTCTCCACCCCTTCGGCCGTGATCTTGATGCCAAGCGCGCGCGCCATCTCGATGACCGCCTTGACGATGGTCAGCGTGCGCGCGTCGCGCATGCACTCGACGGTGAAGCTGCGGTCGATCTTCAAGCGGTGAATCGGCAGGTCGCGCAGGTGCGCCAGGCTCGAAAAGCCGACGCCGAAGTCGTCCAGTGCCAGCTTGACGCCGGCATCGCGCAACCGCTTCAGGTTCTCACGCACCATCGCCGAAGTGTCCAGCAGGCTGGTTTCGGTGACTTCGATCTCGATTTCGCCCGGTGCGACTTCGTGCTCGGCCAAAGTCGCCAGCAATCCTTCGACGTAGCTGGGCTGCCGCAGATGCATGCCGGCGATGTTCACGGCCAGCGGCGGCACCTGCAGCCCCATGCCGCGCCAGACGTGCCGCGCCTTGCACGCCTCGTTCAGCACCCAGTCGCCCAGACCGATGACCAGACCGCTTTCCTCGACGATCGGGATGAACTCGGCAGGCGAGACCTCGCCAAGTTCAGCGTCGACCCAGCGCACCAGGGCCTCGGCGCCGACGATGCGGCCGTCGGCCAGCGAGACCGTCGGCTGAAAGTACAGCCGGAATTCCCGCGATTCGATCGCCTTGCGCAGGCGCTGCTCGAGTCGCAGCCGCAGATCGACCCGCCGCGCCACGGCCGGCGTGTACAGCGCGTAGGTCGCGCGGCCGCTCTGCTTGGCTTCGTACATGGCCGCGTCGGCGGCGTTGACCAGCGCCTCGAGGTCGATGCCGTCCTGGGGAAAAAAGGCAATGCCGATCGACGGCGTCACCACCAGGTCCAGACCTAGCACGCGCATCGGCACGCTGATCGCCGCGATCAGCCGCCGCGCAAGTTCGATTGCCAAATCGGGCTGCGCAATGTCGCCGACCAGGGCAACCAGTTCGTCGCCGCCGCGGCGGCCGAGCAGCCGCGGCTCCGGAATGTTCTCGCGCAACCGCTCGGCCACGTGACGCAATACTTCGTCACCGGCCCGATGGCCGTAGCCGTTATTCAGCAGGCGGAAATTGTCCAGATCGAAGAACAGCAGCGCACAACGCCGGCCCTGCGCGTAGGCCTGGGCCAGCTCGACCCGCGCCCGCTCGTCGAACGCGTGTCGGTTGGCAAGCAGGGTCAGCGAATCGACGGTGGCCAGCCGCTCGATGCTCTCGCGGGCGCGCACCTGGTCGGTGATGTCTTTCGAAACGCCGCGATAGCCCTGAAACTCGCCATGGGAATCGAAGACCGGGTCGCCGCTGGACGCGATATAGCGCACGCTGCCTTCAGCGCTATAACGGCGCACGATCAGATCCCGGTACGGCTGGCGGGCCTCCAGCGTTGCCCGGTGCACGTCCCAGTTGGCCGGCTGGATCAGATCGCCCTTCAGTTCCCAGCGACGACGACCGAGGACATCGCTCGGCGGCAGGTGGGCGATGTGCTCCTGCGCGAGCGCGCCGCGTTCGATGCGCGTAAAGCGCAGTTCGCTGTCCATCTCCCAGTACCAGTCCGACGAAAGCTCGGTCAGTGCGCGAAACCGCGCTTCGCTGGCCACCAGCCGTTCGATCAGGGCCGTGCGCTCGGACACGTCGAGCGACAGGCCGCGATAGCCGATGAACGTATCGCCGCGAAACATCGGTTCGGCCGTCAGTTCGAAAACGCGGTCGGGCCGGTTCCTGTAGCGCACCCGCAGCGGCTGCCGCTGCAGCGGCTCACGGCGTTCCATCCGAACCAGCGCGGCAAGCCGATCGCCGTCGTCGACCTGACCGGTGGCCGACTCGCCGAACGGTTTGCCGACCATGCCGCCGATGAGTTCGGAATCGAGTTCGGAGGCGCCCTGCACCATCGTGTAGCGCAGGCTGGCGTCGGTCTCCCAGTACCACTCGGTGACCATCCGGGCGAGCGCGCGAAAACGCTCCTCATTACGCCGCAGCGCGTTAATCGTGCTTTCAACCTCACTGATGTCACGAACAGCCCCGTAGTAGCCGTCGAACTCGTCGTCAGCTCCGAATATCGGCTTGCCGCAGGCGGCAAGCCAGGTCGTCTGTCCGTCGGCCCGCTCGACGCGGAATCGAAACCACGCAAACGGCTCACGCTTGCGCACGCGCTCCTCGACCACCCGGCTCTGCGATTCATCGGACCAGAACCCGGCGAGCCCGGTCACTGCATGCCCGAGCAGTTCCTCCCGCGGCCGTCCCAGCATGTCGGCCAGCGCCGACGACAGTTCGACCAGCCGGCCGTGGGCATCCAGGCGCCAGAACCAGTCGTGCGTGAGGTCGGCCAGATCGTCCATCGCCCGTCGCTGCCGGCTGACCGCAAGCGCCCGCAACTCGGCCTCGGACAAGACGGTGCGCAGGCAGATCATGCCGCCATCGTCGGTGCGGCAGTCGTTCAACATCACCCACTGGCCATGCAGAAAGCGAACGCGGTCGTTGAACGGCGCGTCGGGTTCGCGGCGACGCAAAGTGTCGCCGATGAACTGGTCAACCGTACGGCCTTCGACCAGCGTCGCCGGCGCTGCCGGGTAGTAGGCACGCAGCAGATGCGCGTGTGGCGTGCCGGGCACCAGCAGGCGGCCGAGTTCGGGGTACAGACGGCGATACGCGTCGTTGCAGGCAACGAGGCGGTCGTCGCGGTCGAAGATCGCCAGCCCGGCGCGCAACGATTCGATCGCGCCTTCGATCGTCGAGGCGCGCTGCACCGCCTCTTCGTTGCTGCCGGCGCCTTTCAGCAGCCAGACCGACACGCCGACGAGCAGCACCAGCGACGCCGCTCCCTGCACGACATGCAGGCCGCCGTGCACGTATGGCGCCACGCTTGCAGGCATCGCTCGGAAAAGCGCGCCCGGCAGCAACCACTCGAGCAGTTCGACCAGGACCGTCAGCAGCAGCAGCACCGCGATCAGCGCCAACCCGCTTCGCTGTGCCGGCCGCAGGGCCGGCCAGCGCAACGGCGCTGTCCCGTCGACCGCCCGCCGGTTCGAGACGAGTTGCTCGCTTCGCTCCGGATCGTCGTCGGCGCGGAAGGTGTCGGGGCTCAACGCCATGGCATGAACATCGGATGCGAGCGGCCGAGACACCGCGCCGGGCATGGCCTGCGCGCCCACCGCGACGGCCGAGCGGGCAGCTTACCTAATCGCTGCAGCGCCGGAAAAGGCCCCGGCCACGGGGTGTCCACGGCCCGACCTCAGTCTTCTTCGAGCCGCAGTTCCTGGATCTTGCGCGTGATCGTGTTGCGGCCGAGGCCAAGCTTTGCAGCGGCTTCGATGCGCCGGCCGTGCGTGAGCCGCAGCGCGGTGCCGATCACCGTGGCCTCGAAGCGCCGCGTGATCTCGTCCTTCAGGTCGTGCTCGCCGATGCGCAAACGCCGCTCAACCTCCTGGCCGAGCGGGCCGACCCAGTCG
>JBFGOX010000377.1:0-3719 GCA_041565015.1 Burkholderiaceae bacterium | reverse complement strand
GGGGTTGCTGAATTCGGCATTTCTGTCAATCCCTTGCGGGCCGGCCCGCGGGTTGTTGCGCACAGCGACGCAGGACGCCCGCCGTCCCTTGTCGGGCAGAGCTTCCGACAGCGCAGTGCCCGGCGTCTTGATCTGTGGCAAGGAGGGGGAAGTTGGCGCCCGATCGATTCGATCGGCGTCGCGAGCAATCCTACACTGTGGGCTCGGATTCCCGCGGTCGGCGATTGCGCCGCGCGCGGCGGCGCGACGGCTGTTCAGGTCAGCGCCGCGTTGATCAACGCAAGTTTCGCTGCGCCCGGGCAGAGCTCGTTTTCGGTCAGCCGGTTCAGTGGCGTACCGACCGTGTTCAAGTGGCCGTGCAGGTCATCGGCCGCCGGATCGACGAACAGCAGGCCGGTCACGATTTCGCCGCGCGCCTGATGCGACTGGATGTGGTCGATCGCGGCGAGCCGGTCGCCAGGGTCATGGCCGGCGGCGAGCTTGCGCAGCCGCAGGATGCTGCCGTCGTGCTGGGTGATCTCGATGACCTCACCGGGCGAGTAGTCGGCGACGATCGCCTCGCGTTTCGGCATGAAGTCGAGCCGGTTGACGGCGTCGTTGTGTTCGCGCACGTAGTCGTAGCTCTTGGTGCTGCCGGCGTGATTGTTGAAGGCCACGCAGGGGCTGATGATGTCGATCAGCGCCGCGCCGCGATGATGCAGCGCGCCCTTGATCAGCGGCACCAGTTGCGCCTTGTCGCCGGAGAAACTGCGGGCGACATAGGTCGCGCCCATCGTCAGCGCCAGCGACACCATGTCGATCGGCGCATCAGCGTTCACCGCGCCGCGTTTGGACTTCGAGCCGGCATCGGCCGTGGCCGAGAACTGGCCCTTGGTCAGCCCGTAGACGCCGTTGTTCTCGACGATGTAGGTCATGTTCACGCCGCGCCGCATCAGATGCGCGAACTGGCCCAGCCCGATCGAGGCCGAATCGCCGTCGCCAGACACCCCGAGGTAGATCAACTCGCGGTTGGCGAGGTTGGCGCCGGTGGCCACCGACGGCATGCGCCCATGGACTGAGTTGAAGCCGTGTGCGGGGCTGAGGAAGTAATCGGGCGTCTTCGACGAGCAGCCGATGCCCGACAGCTTGGCCACACGATGCGGCTCGATCGCCATTTCCCAGCAGGCCTGCACGATCGCCGCCGAAATGGAGTCGTGGCCGCAGCCGGCGCAGAGCGTCGAGATCTTGCCTTCATAGTCGCGCCGCGTCAGCCCCAGCGCATTGGCGGGCAGCGTCGGGTGATGCAACCGCGGTTTGGCCAGGTACGTCATGGCGCTTCCCTCATGCCGCCTTGCCCGTCTTCAGCGGCCTGACGTTGGCGAGCCTGGCCTGCTCGCCGATCGCCTCGGTGATGAAGCGCGCCGTGATCGGCGTGCCGTCATAGTGCAGCACCGGCTGCAGCCGCGCCGGGTCGATCTGCAGTTCGTTGACCAGCAGCATTCGCAACTGGGCGTCGCGGTTCTGCTCGACGACGAACACGGTCTCGTGCTCGGCGATGAACTGCGCCACGCTGTCGGCGAACGGAAAGGCGCGGATACGCAGCGTGTCCAGTGCGATCCCGGCCTCGGCGAGCGTTGTGATCGCCTCGGCCATCGCCGGGCTGGTCGAGCCGAAGTAGATGGCGCCGAAGCGTGCCTTGGTCGCCGAGCGCTGCAGCACCGGCTGCGGCACCAACCCGCGGGCGGTATCGAACTTGCGCAGCAGCCGTTGCACGTTCTCCACGTAATCGTCGCCGGCTTCCGAGTAATGCGCGTCGGCGTCCTTGGTCGTGCCGCGGGTGAAGAACGCGCCGCGTCTCGGGTGCGTGCCGGGATAGGTGCGATAGGCAATGCCGTCGCCGTCGACATCACGGTAACGACCGAAGGCGCAGCCGGCCTCCAGGTCGTCGTGCACCATCACCTTGCCGCGGTCGTAGCGGCGCGAATCGTCCCACCGAAACGGCGCGCTCAGTCGCTGGTTCATGCCGATGTCCAGATCGGTCATCACGAATATCGGCGTCTGCAGCAGGTCGGCCAGATCGAGCGCGGCGGCGGCGAACTCGAAGCACTCGTGAGGATCCTCGGGAAACAGCAGCACGTGCTTGGTATCGCCGTGTGAGGCATAAGCGCACGCGATCAGGTCCGACTGCTGCGTGCGGGTCGGCATGCCGGTCGACGGGCCCCCGCGCTGCACGTTGATGATCGTGGCCGGAATCTCGGCGAAATACGCCAGGCCGATGAATTCCGTCATCAGCGAAATGCCGGGGCCCGAGGTGGCGGTGAAGGCGCGCGCGCCATTCCAGCCGGCACCGATGACGATGCCGATCGAGGCCAGTTCGTCCTCGGCCTGCACGATCGCATAGCGGTTCTTGCCGCTTTCCGGATCAACGCGCAGCCGGCCGCAGTACTTCTGGAACGCCTCGGCCAGCGACGACGATGGCGTAAGCGGATACCAGGCGCAGACGGTCGCGCCGCCGTAGACGCAGCCAAGCGCGGTGGCGGCGTTGCCCTCGACGAAGATGCGGTCGCCGACGGCATCACGGCGCTCGATGCGCAGGCCGAGGTCGGCGCCGAGGTTCTCGCGGCCGAAGTGCAGGCCGGTCATGAATGCGTCCAGATTGGGCTTGATCAGCTTGTCCTTGCCCTTGTACTGCTCGCCGAGCAGCTGCGCGATCACTTCCGGCTCGACGCCGAGCAGCGCCGCCAGCACGCCGACGACCATGATGTTCTTCAGCAGCTGCCGTTCGCGCGGATCGCCGTACTTGGCGGCGCAGATTTCGGTCAGCGGCACGCCGATCGCGGTGACGTCATCGCGGAACTTCGACGGCGGCAGCGCTTTCGTGCTGTCGTAGAAGAGGTAGCCGCCGGGCTCGATTTCGGCCAGGTCCTGGTCCCAGGTCTGCGGATTCATCGCCACCGCGAGGTCGACGCCGCCACGGCGGCCGAGCCAGCCGCGCTCGCTCACCCGCACTTCGTACCAGGTCGGCAGGCCCTGGATGTTCGAAGGAAAGATGTTGCGCGGACTGACCGGTACGCCCATCCGCAACACGCTGCGCGCGAACAGCTCGTTGGCCGAGGCGGAACCCGAGCCGTTGACGTTGGCGAACTTGACGACAAAATCGTTGACCGCTTCGATCCGCGCTTTGGCCGTTTTCATTCAGGCCGCCTTCCGCTGCGGGCTGCGGCAGCCACGTCCGGCGTAGGTCATGTCGAGCAAGAACTTCTGCATGTCCCAGGCCCCGGTCGGGCAGCGCTCGGCGCACAGGCCGCAGTGCAGGCAGACGTCCTCGTCCTTGACCATCACGCGACCGCTCTTCAGGTCCGAGGACACGTAAAGGGACTGATCGACGTTGGCTGCCGTCGCGCGCAGCCGCGTGCGCAGGTCGGCCTCGGCGCCGTTGACGGTGAAGTTGATGCAGTCGGTCGGACAGATGTCGACACAGGCGTCGCATTCGATGCACGCCGGCGCGGAGAACACCGTCTGCACGTCGCAGTTCAGGCAGCGTTGCGCTTCCTTCCAGGCCGTGGCGGCGTCGAAGCCGAGTTCGACTTCGACCTTGATACTGGCCAGCGCCTGGTTGACGTCGCGCCAAGGCACCTTGTAGCGCGCGTCGGCGGTGACGTCGTTGTCGTAGCTCCACTCGTGGATGCCCATCTTCTGCGACATCAGGTTCACAGTGGGCGCCGGGCGCTCGGCGATGT
>JBFGOX010000376.1:0-3723 GCA_041565015.1 Burkholderiaceae bacterium | reverse complement strand
CTGGTGCTGCCGCAACTCGCCGGCGTCTGACGACCCGTTCCGATGATGGAAACGACGAATTGGACTGCCTTGCTCACCAAATGCCGGATCGGTTCGATGGCTGTGCGGGTATGAGCGCCAGAAGCATGGCTGAACAGCTGCCGCTGAACCTGCCGGGCTGGTGGCCCCTTCAGGCGGCTTGCCGGACACTCATCTGAAGTCAGCAATGCGGTCGCTTCGGCCCTGCGTGCGGATCGCGTCCAGCATCCATACGCGGCCGAGTTCTGGCGCGGCGACCGACGCACTTCTGGACGATCGGACGCAAGTCCGTATGAAGGAGCCGCAGTCAATGCGAGCGTCGCAGTCGCCGCGACGCGAGTCGGCGTGCGGCGCTCAGAGCACGCCGCGTGCCTTCAGGTTGTCGATCAGCGAAAGGAGGCCGAAAGTCCACGGCGCGATCGCGTCGCAGTGATCGACCCGGTTGACCAGCGTGCCCAAAGCGGGCGATGAAATGCGCACCTCGTCGCCGACCTCGTGTGTGAAGCCGAGCCCCGGTCCGCGGCGGTCCTGCACCGGCGCGAACATCGTGCCGAGGAACAGCATCAGCCCGTCGGGATACTGATGGTTGCGGTTGATCGTCTGCGCCACCAGATCGGCGGGCGAACGCGAAATCGCGCTCATCCGGCTTTCACCGCTCATCGTGAAGCCGTCGGGCCCGCGCACTGACAATGAAATGGTCAGCTGATCGACGCTGGCCAGCGTGAAGCTCCCGTCGAACAGCCGGATGAACGGGCCGATTGCGCACGAGGCGTTGTTGTCCTTCGCCTTGCCGAGCAGCAGCGCCGAGCGGCCCTCGAAGTCGCGCAGGTTGACGTCGTTGCCGAGCGCGGCGCCGAGAATCTCGCCGCGCGGCGATACCGCCAGCACGACCTCGGGCTCGGGATTGTTCCACTCCGATTGCCGATGAATGCCGATCTTCGCGCCGACGCCGACCGCGGCCATCGGCGGCGCCTTGCTGAACACTTCCGCATCGGGACCGATGCCGACTTCCAAATACTGCGACCACAGGTCGAGCCCCTGCAGCACCTGCTTGACCTTCGCCGCTTCGGGTGAGCCGGCGCGCAGTTCGCGCAAATTGGCGCCGACCAGCGGCGTCAGCTTCGCCCGGATCTCCTCGGCGCGCTGCGCATCGCCCTTGGCGCGCTCCTCGATCATCCGTTCGAGCATGCTGGCGGCGAAAGTCACGCCGGCGGCCTTGATCGGCTGCAGGTCGCACGGCGCCAGCAGGCGGCCGGCCGGGCCACCTTCCTCGCCGTCGCCGAAAAATTCGTCGAGTTGGCCCAGCGCCGGCAACTTTGCCCGCCGCGCCAGCGCAGCTTGCAGATCGTCGCGCGCCAGCAGTCCCGCCACCGTCGGTGAAGCGCCGGTGAGATCGCGAACGACCCCGTGATCGAGCAGCACGGGGCACGGACCGCGCTGCGCTTTCGACCAGACGCGGCCGATCAGCAGCGCCTCGTCTGCGTCGCGCGGCAGGATTTCACTAGCGGTCAGTCGGTGGGCGGCGGCGTCGGCCATCGATGGACTCCTCGAAGCGGGTCGCTATCGTACGTCGCCGGCCGGATTCGGCCGGCAGCGATCGTGCTGCTAAAGGCGCAGATCCGGCTTGAGCACCATCAGCACGAGGCCGACCACCGGTGTCAGCAGCGCCAGCGCACCCCACAATTCCCAGCGCAGAGCGACGGCGCGGTAGCGCGCGTAGTCGAACGGCGCCGTGCCGGCCTGCGCCAGCGCCAGCAGCTGCCGCTGCAGCGGTGCCACCCGCAGCGCGAACAAGACGCCGGAAACGGCGAACAGCACGCTGGCCCAGAGGATCCAGCCGGTGCGAAAAATCGGAATCTGGCCGATGCTGGCGGCAGCCACGCCGCTGGCGAGGATCGCCACCACCGACGGCAGCGTGAACAGCCGGTCGCTGCGGATGATGCCGTCCATCGCATGGGCGAGCAGTTTCGGGTCGCGGGTGCGCGCGGCGTGCGCGTGCCAGAACAGCCCCGTGGTGATGTTGCCGAGGAACAGGATGACGGCGACGACGTGCAAGAGCTTCAGCAAGCCATACATCTCGGTGCTTCCTCCTGATTGCGCTGCTCGTGGGCCTCGCCGCAAGCCGTCGACTGTCCGCTGGCCAAGGCCATAAAGCCCGGCCGCCGGTGCGGGACCAACCGCTGTGGCCTCGGTGGTCCGACGGCCGCAACGGTAAGCCACGATCGGCCCTGCGATCCGCCGCGTGCGACGAATGCCCGAACCCAGGGGGTGAGTCGCTGCCTTCGGCGGCCGAGCACGATCCCCGCCGGCCCCGCCTTCGCGCCCAATCCGCGTTGACGGCCGTCAACATCACCGGCTGCGCGAGCACGAGCATGGAATCATGGATTGGTCGTGACGTGCAGGAGGTGCAGAAATGAGAATTCATCTGCGGAGACGTTCAGGCCTTCTGGCGATCTTCGCGCTGCTCATCTATGCAGTGGGCGAGCGCATCGCATCGGTGTGGCTGGGCACCGATGCGTGGTTCGGCGTCGGCGAAGGCGGATTGTTTGTCGCCTGGGCCATCGGCCATTGCGACGGAATGGACGGCCCGGTCGTGGCGCTGGCGCGGCGCGCGCTCGACGCCGGCAACGTGAACCTCGTCTTGCCCTGGGTTCGCCGCGAGGACGAAGCGCAGATCCGGCAGGCCTTCGAGCACGCGGTGGCCGTGCGCAAGCTCGGCCCGCAGGCGCGCGAACTCGCCGATCTGCACTTCTTCGAGACGCTGGTTCGCGTGCATCGCGCCGGCGAAGGCGCGGCGTACGACGGGCTGAAGCCGGCCGGACGCGATCTCGGCCCCGCCATCCCGGCGGCGGACCGCGCGCTCGACCGCGGCTCGGTCGACGAGGTCGTCGCGCTGCTGACCGACGCCGTGCGCAACGGCGTGCAGGAACACTTCGACAATGCCGTGCACCGGAAAGAATTCGACGTCGACGACGTGGCGGCCGGCCGCCGGTATGTCGAAGCCTACGTGCCGTACGTCCACTACGTCGAACGGCTCTGGCAGGCGGCTGCCGGTGCTTCGCATGGCCACCATGCAGAGCATGGCGCCGGACATGCGCACTGAGCGTTGATTGCAGCGCCGCGATCGAATTGCCGGGCGAAGTGCCAGGCATCGCACGCGCAGCGGCCCGTCCGGCTGCTAACGCAGCGATGGGTGGCCGGTTCGCCGCCTGCGTGCGGCGCAGGTCGCGGCCTGACGCAAGAAGATGGACGACGCGTAAGCTGCCCGCCACGAGACGGAGCGACGTCGTGATCGGCGCACTCGTGGCGATGCCGCGTTCGACGCCGTAGCGGACGGAAAGGGGGCTTCATGGGACAAGCGAAACGACCGCGCCATCGCGGCATCTATCCGGTGGTGCCGACCACCTTCACCGACGATGGCGCGCTCGACCTGACGAGCCAGAAGCGCTGCGTCGATTTCATGATCGACGCCGGCGCCAACGGCCTGTGCATCCTGGCCAATTTCTCCGAGCAGTTCGCCCTATCCGACGACGAGCGCGAGCTGCTGACGCGGACGATCCTCGGGCACGTCGCCGGCCGGGTGCCGGTGATCGTGACCACCACGCATTTCAGTACGAAAGTCTGCGCCGAACGCAGCCGGCGCGCCCGGGAGATGGGCGCGGCAATGGTGATGGTGATGCCGCCGTACCACGGCGCCACGATCCG
>JBFGOX010000375.1:0-3724 GCA_041565015.1 Burkholderiaceae bacterium | reverse complement strand
CCGAGTACGGGACCATCGAGGTGCGCGTGTTCGACACGCCGCTGACGGTCGAAAAGGCTGCCGCGCTCGCCGCCTACGTGCAGGCGCTGGCGCGTTATCTGCTGATCGAACGGCCGGTGACCGTGCATGAGGACCTTTACCTCACCTACACCTACAACCGCTTCCAGGCCTGCCGTTTCGGACTCGGCGGACTGATGATCGATCCGGCGACGCATGAGCATCGGCCGATCAGCGAAGATATCGCGATCACCGTCGATTCGCTGGCGACGCACGCGCAGGAGCTCGAATCGACCGACGCGTTGCGCCTGATCGCCGAGTGGGCCAGCAACCGGTCGAACGACGCCTCGTGGATGCGCGAACATTTCCGGCGCAGCGATTCGCTCGCCGACCTGATGTGGCAGACGAGCCTGCTGTGGGCCGGGAAACTGTAGAGGAAGGTGCCACCGCGGCTCCCTCGCCTGCCCCGGCCCCGGCGGGCACGAGGCCGCCGACGGTCACCCTGACCGCCGTCACGCCGCCGGCACAGCCGGCCGCAACGGCGATGGCGAAACCGGCGAAGCCAGCGGGATCGCCGTTGCGCATCGGCGTGTCGGCGCGCATCCTGCATCCGGAAGGCGCGCGATCGCTCGGCTTTCGCGGCAAGACGCTGCAGTATCTCGAGGCCTCGGTCGCGCACTGGATCATGGCGCACGGCGCGCTGGTGTTCATGGTGCCGACGCTGGCCAAGGATGCGGCGGTCCAGCGCTCGGCGGTGTCGATCCGCGACTATGTCGAGGCCCTCGACGGCCTGGTCCTGCAGGGCGGCGCCGACGTCAGCCCGAACACCTACGGCGAGGAGCCGCGCGATCCGGCCTGGAAAGGAGATCGTGTGCGCGACATGTACGAGATCGAATTGCTGTGGGCGTTCGTCTTCCAGCAGAAGCCGGTGCTCGGGATCTGTCGCGGCATGCAGCTCGTGAATGTCGCCTTCAACGGCACGCTGCACCAGGACATCCCGACCGAGATTCCGAACACGATCGGCCATTTCGACCCGACCAAGTACGACGAACTGCACCACGAACTGGCTTTCGAGTCCGGCAGCACGCTGGCGCAGTTGTACGGCGAAGGTGCGCGGCTGCGCGTCAACAGCATCCATCACCAGTGCATCAAGCGGGTCGGCAATGGCCTGACCATCGAAGCACGTTCGCCGTCCGATGGCGTGATCGAGTCGGTGCGCTGGACCGGCTCGAGTTTCGTCATGGGCGTGCAATGGCACCCGGAATTTCACGCCCACGCCGGCAGCGACCTGCTCGACAGCGGCCCGATCATCGGCGAGTTCCTCGAGCATTGTCGGCGGCGCAAGCGCGATGCGATGGCCGCGCGACCGGCAACCCTTCGTGCCGCCGGCTAGCGCATAACCCCTACGCGCGGTTGCGTACGCAGGCGGCGCCAACAATCTGCCGCGCGTGCCGCTAGCATCGCGGATTGACGATGTGCGCTGCATCAGCGGCCGCCAACCACCTGAGAAGAAAAGATGAGCAACCTGATCACCGCCATCTGGCCCGGACGCCCATATCCGCGCGGCGCGCACTGGGACGGCGAAGGCGTGAATTTCGCCCTGTTCTCGGAAAACGCCGAGCGCGTCGAGTTATGCCTTTTCGACGAGAGCGGCGAAAACGAAGCGCAGCGGGTCGAACTGCCTGAATACACGGACCAGGTCTGGCACGGCTACCTGCCCGAATTGCGCCCGGGACAGTTGTACGGCTACCGCGTGCACGGACCGTACCGGCCGGAAGAGGGCCATCGCTTCAATCCCAACAAGCTGCTGCTCGACCCTTACGCGCGCACCATCGTCGGCGACATCAAGTGGGACGACGCGCTGTTCGGCTACACGGTCGGCCATCCCGACGCCGACCTGTCGTTCGACGAGCGCGACAGCGCGCCGTTCATGCCCCGCTGCAAAGTGATCGATCCGGCCTTCACGTGGGGCAACGATGCGCCGCCGGACGTCGCCTGGCACGAAACGGTCATCTACGAGCTGCACGTGCGCGGCTTCACCAAGCTGCATCCCGATGTGCCCGAAGCGTTGCGCGGCACCTTTGCCGGGCTCGCTTCGGCGGCGGCGGTCGAGCACCTGCGTGCGCTCGGCGTGACCGCAGTCGAACTGATGCCGGTGCACGCGTTCATCGACGACCGCCATCTGATCGACCGCGGCCTGAGCAATTACTGGGGCTACAACACGATCGGCTACTTTGCTCCCGAGGGGCGCTTCTCGGCCTCCGGCAAGGTCAACGAATTCAAGACACTGGTGCGCACGCTGCACTCGGCCGGCATCGAGGTGCTGCTGGACGTCGTCTACAACCACACCGCCGAGGGCAGCCATCTCGGCCCGACCCTCAGTTTCCGCGGCGTCGACAACGCCAGCTATTACCGCCTGGTGCCGGACAAGCTGCGCTATTACGAGGACTTCACCGGCTGCGGCAACACGCTTAACCTGCAGCACCCGCGCGTGCTGCAGTTGCTGATGGATTCGCTGCGCTACTGGGTCACCGAGATGCACGTCGACGGCTTCCGCTTCGACCTGGCCTCGGCACTGGCGCGCGAGCTGCACGCGGTTGATCGCCTCGGCGCGTTCTTCGACATCCTGCGCCAGGATCCGACGCTGTCGCGCGTGAAGCTGATCGCCGAGCCGTGGGACCTTGGTGCCGGTGGCTACCAGGTCGGCAATTTCCCGGTTGGCTGGGCCGAATGGAACGACAAGTACCGCGACACGATGCGCGCCTACTGGAAGGGCGACGGCGGGCTGATCGGCGACTTCGCGCAGCGTTTGACCGGTTCGAGCGATCTTTACAACCGGTCGAGCCGGCGGCCTTATGCCAGCGTCAACTTCGTCACTGCGCACGACGGCTTCACGCTGCACGATGTCGTCTCCTACAACGACAAGCACAACGAGGCCAACGGTGAGGACAACCGCGACGGCCACAGCCATAACCTGTCGTGGAACCACGGTGCCGAAGGGCCCACCGACGACAAGAACATCATCGCGCTGCGCGAACGGCAGAAGCGCAACTTCCTCGCCGCCCTGCTGCTGTCGCAGGGCGTGCCGATGCTTACGGCCGGCGACGAGATGGGCCGAACGCAGAACGGCAACAACAATCCGTATTGCCAGGACAACGAAATCAGCTGGGTCAACTGGTCGCTGGACGAGAACGGCCGCTCGCTGCTTCGTTTCGTGCAGCGGATGATCGAGATCCGGCGCGACCACCCGGCGTTTCGGCGGCGCGACTTCTTCCAGGGCCGTCCGCTATACGGCAGCGACGTCAAGGACATCAGCTGGTTCAAGCCCGATGCCTCGGAGATGACAGGAGAGGCCTGGGACCATGAACACGCGCGTGCGCTCGGCGTGTACCTGGCTGGCGAAGCGCTGACCGAGACCGATCGGCGCGGCCGCCGGGTGACCGACGACAATTTCCTGCTGCTGTTCAACGCGGGGGCCGAGCCGATCGATTTCAGCCTGCCGCTGCAGCTCGGCGCCGGCTCCTGGCTGGCGTTGCTCGACACCAGCCACCAGGAGGGCCTACAGGCCGACGGCGTGTTCGAACCTGGCGCCAGCTACGCCTTGCAGGCTCGTTCGCTGGCGCTGCTGCTGCACCTGAAAGCGCCGGCGTGACGCGGCCGGTGCGCACCGGCAGTACGGAATCGAGGAGGGACACAACGACCATGAGACGAGTGCATCGCATGCCCT
>JBFGOX010000374.1:0-3736 GCA_041565015.1 Burkholderiaceae bacterium | reverse complement strand
TCCAGCGGTGCCAGGCGCGCCGGCGGCACGCGTGCGTAGTGCCTGAAGTCGTCGACCATTCGCTTCATCGCCGCGACCTGGCTGACAATCGTCGCCGCGCCGCGCGTCAGCACTGCGGCGTCTTGAACCGACAGCTTGGCGCCGAGTTTCATCTGCAGTCGCTCGGCGGCCAGCTGAATCGGCGTCAGCGGATTCTTGATTTCGTGCGCCAGACGGCGTGCCACCTCGCCCCAGGCCAGCGCCCGCTGCCCGGAGATCACCTGCGTGATGTCGTCGAACACGACGACGTAACCCGGTCCGTCGTCCAGTGGCAATTGCGAGCCGCGCGCCAGCAGCGACAGCGACTCGCCATGCTCGGCTGCCGAGCGCTTGAGCTCGATCTGCCGCTGCCACGACTCGTTCGGAGCGGCGGCCAGCGTCTGGTCGGAGAGGGCGGCAGCAATTTCGGCCGCGAACTCCGGCGACAGGTCGGCGAGAAGGCGTCCGCCGGCGGCGCCGAGCGGCAGGCCGAGGATGCGGCTGGCGCCGTGATTGGCGGTGACCAGTCGAAGCTCGCGGTCGAGCACCATGACGCCGGCCGAGAGGTTGGCCAGCACGCGCTCGAGGTAGGCACGGGCGTTTTCGAGCTCGCGCGAGCGCGCTTCGACCGCATCGCGTGCCTCCGACAGCTGTCGCGTCATCGCGTTGAACGATTGCGTCAGTTCGCGCAGCTCGTCATTGCCTGCGTACTCGCGCACGCGGCGGTAGTTGCCTTCGGCAACGGCCTTCGTTCCTTCGGCGACCTGCAGCAGGGGCGCAGTCATCGAGCCGGCAAGCAGGATGCCTCCAGCGACCGCCGCGAAAACGGCCAGGATCAATGTCAGCGTCAGCGTGACCGTGTAGATCTGCTTCAGCCCGCCTCTGGCCAGCGAGAGCTCCTGATAATCGCGGTAGCCGCGCTGCAGCGCCTCGGCGTTGGCCGCGACGGTCGGCGGCAGCCGCTGGATCATCTGCAAGAAGCGCGGTTCGGCTCGGCGCGGCAGCAGACTCGCGCTTCCCGGTTCGGCGCGCATCGAATCGCGCAGTCCGCCGCCCAGCGTGGGTGGCGGCGCCAGCGTCGGAATCGCCACCAGCACGCGGGTGCGCAGTGCGCCGCGCTCGTCAGCGGCCAGCGGATCGCCTTCGATCAACGCCAGCTGCCGCTGCGTGCGGGCCAGCTGCAGGTCCGAGGTGGACGGCAGCTCCGGCACCCAGTCGGCCGGGCGCAGGCCGGAGGCGCCGACCAGCTTGCCGCCGGCACTGACCAGCAGCGCTTCGTGTATGCCGGCCCGCTCGCGGGCGCGGTCGAGCGAGGCCAGCTGCATCGACTCCGGCACGTCGGCGAGATCGAGGGCGATCGCGCGCGCCTTCGCCGTCAGGTCGGCCAGCTGCGCCTCGAGCGCCGCGCGTCCGAGCGACAGGCCGGATTCGAGCGCCCGATCGACGCGCACGTCGAACCACGATTCGATCGACCGCGACAGGAACTGCACCGAGACGACGTAAATCAGCATGCCTGGCAGCACGCCCATCAGCGCAAAGGCGACCGCGAATCGCGCCATCAGGCGCGCGCCGAAGCGGCGGGCGCGGTGGCGGCGCACCAGCCGCCACATCAGCGCGAGCACGAAGACCAGCAGCGCCGCAGCGATACCGCCGTTGATCGCCAGCAGCAACGGGTAGTGGCGGCCAAACGTCGCCGTGCTGCTTGCCGACGAGGCCAGCATGAACAATGCCACGCCGCCAAGCGCGAGCGCAGCGAGAAAGCCGTAGCGGAGCAGCGACGACATGGTGCGAAGGCGTCAGCCTAACCGAGTCGGGGCCCGGCACTGCCGGCGCGGGCCACCCGGCGACTCGTCAGCGGAGCAGTTCCGGCCTGACCGGCACATTGCGCCATTCGGAAGCCAGCGTCCAGTCCCGGTTCGTCAGCGCGCCCATCTGGAACGGCCGCGGCAGCTGCGTCGTGTCCAGTCGCATCCGCACCCGCGCGCTGTAGCTTTCGCCGGCCGACAGCGCGCCGCGTTCGATCACCGTCCAGTTGGTTACCTTGCGCAGCGTCGCCGTGGCGCTGCCCAGCGTGTCGAACGGCAGCGCCAGCGTGCCGCGCGCCAGCCGATACTGGCGCGACAGTGGGCTGTAGCTCAGCCGGTAGGTCAGTGACGCCGCGATGCGCCGATCGTCGAACCAGTACCAGCGCGTGCGATAGAGCTCGAAATCGACGACGAAGTAGAGCGCCACGCCGCGATTGACGGCGTCTTCGAGCGGCCACGGCAGTTCGAAGTCGAAGACGGCGTCCAGATCGAAGCCGTCGCCATCGGCGGCGGGCCGCAGTTCCGCGCTGCTGACTTCGATACGGTCGTCGGCCGCTGCGGGCGAGGCGATCCAGAACAGCGCAGCCACCGCCAGTGCCGCGGCACAGAGCAGACGCTTGACCGGCGGTGCGTTCGGCGCAGCGCCGTCGAGGACCAGGGCGGCCGCGCGCAGCATTGGAACCTACATCTTCTCGAACATCGCGAAGAAAAAGCCGTCGTGAACGCTCGGCAGGCCGCCCGACCACTCGGTCGCTTGCGCCGGCCGCAGCTGCAACCGCGGTTGCCCTAGGCGTGGCAGCGGCACCGGCCGTGCATCCGCATGGCGGGCCGCAAAGCGCTCGGCCTGCTGCTCGCTTTCCTCGGCGAAAACCGAGCAGACGACGTAAAGCAATCTACCAGCGGGCTCCAGCAGCGGCCACAACGCGTCGAGCAATCGCGCCTGTTGCGTTGCTAATTGCGCAACATCAGCCGGCCGGCGTAACCACGGGATGTCGGGGTGCCGGCGGACAATGCCGGAGGCAGTGCATGGCGCGTCGACGAGGATGCGCGCGTAGCGGCTTGCGGCAAACGTTTGTGTCTGCGTCGCGTCGCCGACGTGCACGCGGATCGCTGCATGGTCCCGCGCGTGCAGGCGACGAAGGTTTTCTTCGATCCGTTCGGCGCGTGCCGCATCGAGCTCGACCGCGTCGATCGACATCCGGTCGGCGACTTCGGCCAGTTGCGCAGTCTTGCCGCCCGGCGCGGCGCAGGCATCGAGAACGCGCATGCCATCGTGCGGGTGCAGGAATTCGACCGCCAGTTGCGCGCCGGCGTCCTGCACCGACACATCGCCGACGTCGAATCCCGGGATGTCGTGAATCGGCAGCGGCATGTGCAGCCAGACGGCATCGACGCCGACGCGACTGGCCGCAATGGCTTCGGCCTGCAGGCGCTGCAGATAGGCGGCAACAGTCGTCCTGCGCCGGTTCACGCGCAGCACCAGCGGCGGCGGCTGACGCTGCAATTGCAGGATCTCGGCGAAATGCGCCGGCGCCGCGTGGCGCAGTCGATCGATCCACCAACGCGGCGCGTTGAAGGCGACTGTCGGTTGCCGCTCCAGTTCGCTGCGCAGCCCCGCCATCCGGCGCAGCGCGCTGCGCAACACGGCGTTGACGAAGCCGCTGGCCGCGCGCGTGTCGTGCTGCGCCTTGGCCGCCTGCACCGCCTGATCGACCACCGTATACGGCGCGTGCCGGGGCGCCAGCAACTGTCCGAGCGACACTGAAAGCAGCGCGGCGACCGGTGCGTCAGGCGCACGGCTGGCCAGTCGCGCCAGCATCGCGTCAATCAACGCCAGTTGACGGGTCGCGGTATAGGCAATGTCTTTCGCGGCTGCCGCGACGCGCGCGTGTGCCCGAGTGCCTTCGGCGGCG
>JBFGOX010000373.1:0-3752 GCA_041565015.1 Burkholderiaceae bacterium | reverse complement strand
CCGCGATCGTTGAAAACGCGTATCCGATCACCGTCGGCAATGCCGCGCGCGGCCGCATCGCGCGGATTGATCTGCAGCGTCGGCTCGCCCTCGGTGTCGCGCAGGCTCGTCACGTTGACGAAGGTCGAATTCAGGAAGTTGCGCGCCGGCGGCGAGATGATCGCCAGCGGAAAGCGTGCGGCCAGCGCCGGGTTGCTGGTCGGCCCCTCGTTCGGCGGTACGTAGTCCGGCACCGGATCGAGCCCGAGCGCCTGCACGCGTTCGCAATGGAACTCGCAGCGGCCGCTCGGCGTCGGAAAGCCGCCCTGCGCGAACGGCGCGTAGACCTCGGGCACGTCGAGACGCTGCCAGCCACTGCGCTTAAGCGTTGGCCAGTCGACGTTGCCCGTGGCCCCGCCCCGTTTGAAAGCCTGTGCGGCCAGTTCGTCGTCGCTGTCGCCAAAGCACGCGTCGGTGAAGCCCATTTTCGCCGCCAGCCGGCGGAAGATCTCGGTGTTGGGCAATGCTTCGCCAAGCGGCTCGATTGCCGCGTTGTTGGCCAGCACGTACAGGTGGCCGTAGGCCTTGTGCACGTCGACATGCTCGAGCTGCGTCGTCGCCGGCAGCACGTAGTCCGCGTAATCGGCGGTGTCGGTCTGAAAATGTTCGAGCACGACGGTGAAGAGGTCCTCGCGGGCGAATCCCGCCGCCACCTCGCTTGACTGCGGCGCCACCGCGACCGGATTGCTGTCGTAGACGATCAGCGCCTCGATCGGCGGATTCGCGTGCAGCAAGTCGCGGCCGATCGTGCTCATGTTGATCGTACGCGGCTGTCGTCTGCGTCCGTCGGGGCCGGCGAGTAGCTCGGGCCGGTAAAGCCGCGCGCTGTCGATCTCGGCCACGCCGCTCGACGACAGCAGCACGCCGCCGGCCGCATCGCGCCAGTGGCCGGCCAGCGCCGGCAGGCAGGCCACCGCGCGCACCGCGTTGCCGCCGCCGGCGGCGCGCTGCATGCCGTAGTTCAGCCGGATCGCCGCCGGGCGGACATGCCAGTAGTCGTGCGCCAGCTGCTCGATTTCCGCGGCGGTGATGCCGCAGATCTGCGCCACCCGGTGCGGTGGATACTCCTCGGCGCGCGCGGCCAGCGCGTCGAAGCCGATCGTGTAGCGATCGATGTAGTCGCGGTCGAGCCAGCCCTCGCGGATCAGCACGTGCATCAAGCCCAGCGCCAGCGCGCCGTCGGTACCCGGCAGCAGCGCAATGTGCTGCTGGCACTTCTCGGCGGTATCCGAGCGGTACGGATCGATCGCGACCAGCTTGGCGCCGTTGCGCTTGGCCTGCTGCACGAAGCTCCACAGGTGCAGATTCGAAGCGATCGCGTTGGTGCCCCACAGGATGATCAGCTTCGCATCGGCAAACGCTTCCATCGCCGGACCAGTGCGCGTGCCGAGCGTGTAGGTCAGGGCTTCGGCGCCGGCGGTAGCACAGATCGTGCGGTCGAGAAAACTGGCGCCGATCTTGTGGAAGAAGCGGCTGGCCATCGCCTCGGACTGCACCAGCCCCATCGTGCCCGCATAGGAGTACGGCACGATGCGCTGCGGATCGACCGCGGCGATCTTTTTCAGCCTTGTGGCGATGTCGTCGAGCGCCTCGTCCCACGACACACGAACGAACCGACCCTCGCCCTTGCGGCCGGCGCGCCTCAGCGGATGCAGCAGCCGCTCGGGGTGATAGGTGCGCTCCAGATAGCGGCTGACCTTGGTGCACAGCACGCCACGCGTGGTCGGGTGCTCCGGATCGCCGGCAATCTTGACCGCGACGCGCTTGCCGCCACGCTGCTCGACGGTGACCAGCATCGCGCAGGTGTCGGGACAGTCGTGCGGGCAGGCGGCGCGGACGACGTCGACGGTTGCAGCGTCGGTGATCATTCCGGCCCTCGTTTTGCTCAGACGGCCCGCGGCGGCGCCGCCTCGACGATCCGTGCAAAGAACTGCTCGCACGCCGCGACCTGGTCGTAGGTGATGAACTCGTCGGGCTTGTGCGCCTGTGCGATGCTGCCCGGGCCGAGCACCACGGTCGGGATGCCGATGCTGGAGAACATGCTCGCCTCGGTGGCGAAGCTCACCGCACCGGTGCCGAGGTGCTGCGTGCGCGCCAGTTCCTGCGCCCATTTGACGATGGGCGCCTCGGGCGCGATGCCGAACGCCGGCAGGTCCAGCCCCATTTCGAAGCCGATGTCGGCTTCCGGCGCGACGGAGCGCATCTCCGGCAGCAGCGCCTGCGCGTACTCGACGATCTGCGTGCTCATCGCGTCGTGCTTCGTTGCCGGAATGTTGCGCATCTCGAAGAAGAACTCGCAGTCGCGCGGAACCACGTTGGTGGCGATGCCGCCGTGGATCACGCCGGTCTGCAGCGTCGAGTGCGGCACTTCGAAGCGCTTGTCCTTGGCCTCTTCGCGCGCCATGCGCGCGGCCAGCGCGCGGATGAAGCCGATGATCAGCGCTGCGTACTCGATCGCGTTGACCGCCGTTGGCGTCAGCGACGAATGTGCCTCGCGGCCGCGCACGCGGCAGCAGTAGTCGCGTTTGCCCTTGTGGGCGACGATCGCCTGCATGTCGGTCGGCTCGCCGATGATGCAGCCGGCCGGCTTCACGCCGCGATCTGCGAGATCGGCGACCAGCGACTTGGCGCCGAGGAAGGTCGTTTCCTCGTCGAATGTCAGCGACAGGTGCACCGGTAACCGCGACTGCGCGGCGAGGAACTGCGGCGCCCAGGCCAGCGCGATGGCGATGAAGCCCTTCATGTCGGCCGTGCCGCGGCCGTGGATGCGGCCATCGCGGTGCTCGGCCCTGAACGGGTCGGTGGCCCAGTCCTGGCCATCGACCGGCACCGTGTCGGTGTGGCCGGACAGCACGATGCCGCGCGTCTTCGCCGCCGCCGCATCGTCGGCCAGCGTGCAGAACAGACTGGCTTTCTTTTCCGTGCTGTCGTAGACGAGGTTCGGCTTCAGTCCGAGCGCCGCCAGATGGTCGCGCGCCAGCTCGATCAGGCCGAGATTCGAATCCCTGCTGACGGTCGGAATGCCGATCAGCCGGTCGATCATTTCGAGCGCAGCGGCCGAGGGCTGGGCGAGCGCAGTGTCGATGGGTTTGTTCATCCGGACCACCTCTTTGCAGGTCAGTCCGGACATTCTACGAAGCGAATGCGTCCGCGTGATCAGCGGCCGCCCAGCCTGCCAGTTGCAGCGCCTTCGGACGCGCTTGCGCCGCGTCCGGTGCGCGTGGTGCTAAGGCGCCACGAAGTTCAGCACGACCTCGTAGATGCGGCCCCGCTCGCCGGTCGGAAAAGTCCACATCATCAGTGCGGCTCGGGCCGGCCGCTCGAAGACGCGATTACGGGAATCGAGCGCGGGGAACTCGACGCGTTCGACGCGGCCGTTGGCAGCAAGGACCGCGCGCGCACGGATGCTGCCTTGCGTGATGCCTTCGCGGACGGCCTCGCGCGGATACACCGGGGGCACGCGCTCTATCGGCGACAGTCCGCTCGTCAATGCCACCATGCGCGGATCGCTTGCGTCCGGTGCTACCGGTGCGAAATCGCGCGTCCACGCCGCGATCGCTGCAGTTGTTTCGGGGGCTGCAGGCGGCGCGGGGGCGCGCGCTGCCGAGGTCTCGCTGGCGGCAGGCGCGGCCGTTTGCGCCGGCGCGGCAACGACTGCGGCCACTGCAGCAGTCGCCGCTGCCGGCGGCGCGTCCGCCACGACCGGGCTGCTG
>JBFGOX010000372.1:0-3763 GCA_041565015.1 Burkholderiaceae bacterium | reverse complement strand
GCTGAGAGCGCTCGGGTACCGCCCGAGCGAATATTCGCGAGGGCGCTATCCCGAGCGGTAGGCAGCGGCCCGGCACCAGCGCCGCTGCTCGCGAGCCGCGCAGGGGACCCGTCAGGGCAAGCCGGCAGGGCAAACGGCCCGGCGGCATTCAGCACCACCCGCGCTTGCGCGGCCATCCGGTCGAGCGCCGGCGCGTCGCCACTGTCGGCCACCACGAGACCGACCGCCTGGCTCGCTCCGCCGAGCCCGAGATGAACCGCTTCAAGCTTTCGCCGGTCGCGTCCCGCGATGGCCCAGCGTTCCGGCGCAAGCCGCGCGGCCAGATACCCGGCAGCGCGTCGGCCGACGAACCCGCTCGCGCCATACAGCACGACGTCGTATCGGCGTTGTTTCATCTGCTCCCCGCGATCCAAGACCAGCAGTTGTCGGAACTCCGCAAGATATCGCCCCGTCATGATGGCGGAGCCCCGCGCCGCCGCAGTGACCGCCGTCAACGCAGGCGTATCTGTGATTGCCGTGGCGACGACGGCCAGCTTCATGCGCGCAAGCGCGCGCAGCCATGAAGGCGTGATCGGCGCGGCGCAATTCGCTGATTCGTCGCAACCCTTTACGCGTCGGACAGCGGGAACATGTTCTTGCGCATCCGATCAACGCCCTGGAGGCCGACATGTTGTTTCACCTCGCTGCCACCGTGTTCGCCGCAGCCTTCGCGCTGACTGCCGCCGCACAAGCGCAACGCGTGCCGGAGCCGACGTCCGTAGCACAAACTGTCGCCACCGATCACTTCGCCGCCGGCGGATCGGTGCGCATAGGCAAGCCGATCGAGGGCGATCTGTTCGCGGTCGGTGGCAATGTCGACGTCGACAGCGCAGTCGGCGGTGATGCTGTCGTCGCCGGTGGCAACGTGCGCATCGGCGCGCCGGTGGCGCAGTCTGTCTATGCCGCCGGTGGGCAGCTGGTGATCAATTCGCCGATCGGCCGCAACGCGCGCATTGCCGGCGGCCAGGTCGAGATCGACCGCCGCGCACAAGTGGCCGGAAACGTGTCGGTTGCCGGCGGCCAGGTGAGGATCGAGGGGCGCATCAACGGCTATGTGCGCGCCGGCGGCGGCAGCGTGATCATCGACGGACCCGTCGACGGCGACGTCGTTTCGACCGCGGGCAGTGTCGAACTCGGTCCCAACGCGCGCATCGGCGGCCAACTGCGCTTCGCGAGTCGAGACGATTTGAGCCAGCACCCCGGGGCGCAGGTGCTCGGGGGTATCGAACGGCTTCCGTTCGCGGCACGCAGACCAACGGAAAAGCCGCAACCTGCCGAGATCGGGCGCAGCCTCGGCTGGGCCTGGACGACCGGCCTGCTGCTGATCGCCGTCGTGTTGAGCGTCGCCCTTCCTGAACCCGCGCGGCGCGTCGCCGAAACGCTGCGAGCGCGCCCCCTGATGAGCCTGCTCATCGGATTCATCGCGCTGGTGTGCATTCCCGTGGCCGCGTTGATCGTGCTGCTCACCGTCATCGGCGTGCCGCTGGCGCTTCTCGCGGCGGTCCTGTATTTCGCGCTGCTGCTGATCGGTTATGTGGGCAGCGGCATCGGCGTCGGCCAATGGGCTCTGCATCGCTTCAAGCCGGCTCGGGCCGCGCAGCGCAGCTGGCTTGCAGCCTTCGCAGCAGTTGGGATGCTGGCCATCGCGCTGCTCGGCCGGCTGCCCTGGATCGGCGGACCGATCGTCTTCGTGGCGCTGCTGGCCGGAGTCGGCGCGCTGGCGCTGCAGTTCGCGCGCCACCCGCAGTCGGCCTGAAGGGCAATCGCGCCGCCTTCGTGGCCGCCGCCCATGCGCGCGTGGTCAGCGCTGACTTCGCGTCTCGTCGCCGCCGCCAAACACGCGGCGCGACCTCGATTGAAAAAAACCGCTCGCGCGTGCGATCACAAACATCATCCGTCTTCGTCTATGCGGCCGATCCCTGATGCGGGGGCCTTCACTCACAATCGACGCGGTGTTTCCCTACCGCATCTGCGCGACACGCGTACCCGCATCCCACACTGGTCGCCTCTCGCTTCGACACTCCTGATGGAAGGTCACATCCCCAACGACGCCGATCCGATCCGGATTGCGCAGGACCTTACGACCGCGGACCGGCGCGAGTTGGCGCGTTACCGCCTGCGCGCCCAGCTCTGGGTGCACGACCGGGCGCGGAGCAAGCGGCTCGGCGAGGCGCTCGACATCGGCCTGGGCGGGTTGCGTGTACAAACGAACGATCCGATCCCGCCGGCGCGTCGCTTTGCGCTGTCGATCGAGATCGTCGTCGATGGCATCGAACGGCCGCGCATCGAGGCGATTGCCCGCTGCGCCTGGCATCGCGCCACGCCGAAGCGCCAGTTCGAGGCGGGCTTCGAATTCGTCGAGATGACGCCGAAGATGCGCCAGCGCATCGCGCAGTTCATCGACGAATTCGGTCTCTGAGCGCGCGATCGCGTCGCCTCCCCTCTAGCACCGCGCGTGCGGCGTAGCATCGGCAGCATCGTGAACGAGGGAGACCTCGATGCGCCGCCCGCTGTTGATCCTGCTGTGCGTCTTTGCGCCGTTCGCCGTTCACGCCGGCGAATTGCCGATCTTCGACGCACACCTTCACTACAGCCACGATGCCTGGGAACTGCTGCCGCCGGAAAAGGCAGTCGAATTGCTGCGCGCCGCTGGCGTCAAGCGCGGCCTGGTGTCGAGTTCGAATGATGAGGGCCAGCAGCGCCTCGCCGCTGCCGCGCCGGACCAAGTGCTGCTGTCGCTGCGTCCGTACCGCTACCGCGGCGACCAGTCGAGCTGGATGCGCGACGAAACGGTGCCCACCTATCTCGAGCAGCGGCTGGCGCGTTATCGCTACGTGGCGATGGGCGAGTTCCACGTCTACGGTGCCGATGTCGACCTGCCGGTGCCAAGGCGGATGATCGAACTGGCGCGCGAGCACGACCTCGTCCTGCACTCGCATTCGGATGCGGAAGCGATCGATCGCCAGTTCGCGCAGTGGCCGCAAGCGCGAATCCTGTGGGCGCACGCCGGATTCGATTCGCCGGCGCGGGTACGCGACATGCTGCGCAGGCATCGGCAGCTGTGGTGCGATCTGGCCTTCCGCAGCGACCATGCGCCCGACGGCGATCTCGATCCAGAGTGGCGCGCGCTGATGCTCGAGTTTCCCGATCGCTTTCTGGTCGGCACCGACACCTTCACGCCGGAGCGCTGGCCGTATGTGGTCGAACATGCGCGGCTGGCGCGCAAATGGCTGGCGCAGCTGCCGCGCGAAGTCGGCGAGCGAATCGCCTGGCGCAACGGCGATGCGCTGTTCGCGCCCACCGCAAGATGACGAATGCGTTGGCGCCGGCGATCACGCTTATCGCGGCGGCGCAAACATTCGCCTGCGAACCGGGCTTGCGCGGCGAGGGACTGCATACGATCGAGGGCGAGCGTCATGTCGTCGCCTGGCGGGCGCCGCCGCGATGGCCACTGGCCGAGTTCGTTTCGCTCGAATTTGCCGCCTGTGCACGCGACGGCCGCGTCGTCGATCTGCCGCGCGTCGATGCGACGATGCCCGCGCACGGCCACGGCATGAACTACCGTCCGCAGGTCACGGCCCTGGGCAGCGGGCGATTCCGCGCCGATGGCCTGCTGCTGCACATGCCGGGCCGCTGGATGCTTGCGTTCAGCGTTGGCGCCGGAAGCAGCCGCGAAACGCTGCGCGATGCGCTGCAGATCGACTGAACCGGCCGGCGTCGCCGC
>JBFGOX010000371.1:0-3765 GCA_041565015.1 Burkholderiaceae bacterium | reverse complement strand
CCCGCCGGCCTGATGTCGCGCAGCAGGCTGGCGACGCCCGCCATCGGATCGGTCGCCGGCTCGACATCGGGCAGCTCGTAACCTGCCGAGGTCTGAATCGCCCCGAGCTCGCGCAGGTCGCGGCTGACGCTGGACTGCGTGGCCGGGTGCCCGGTCGCGCGCAATGCGTCCACGAGCATGCGCTGCGTCGCGGCCGGCCCGCGCCGCAGCAGCTGAAGTAGAGCGGCGCGCCGCTCGGACTGTTCTCTCGCTGAATTAGGCATAAATATGCGCATATAAATATACTAATGCGCATAAAACATCAAGGCCCCGGGGCAACTTTTTTGCGCTACACTGCGCCGCTTTCGAAATGCGGAGCCAGCCATGCAGGAAGTTGCAACCGTCGAGGTAACGACCGGAGACGCGCCGGCCGGCAGCGTTGTCTGGCTGCACGGCCTGGGCGCCGACGGTCACGACTTCGAGCCGGTCGTGCCGGAGCTCCGCTTGCCGGCCGACCTCGCGCTGCGCTTCGTCTTCCCGCACGCGCCGGTTCGCCCGGTCACGATCAACGCCGGCATGGCGATGCGCGCCTGGTACGACATCGTGAGTCTCGATGCCAGCGGCCGGGCTGATGCCGAGGGCGTCCGGGAAAGCACCGACCTGCTGGAGTCGCTCGTCGAGCGCGAGGTGGAACGCGGCATCGACGAAAGTCGCATCGTCGTTGCCGGCTTTTCGCAGGGCGGCGCCATCGCGATCAACCTGGCGCTGACGACCCGCCGCCGGCTTGCCGGCCTGATGGCGCTGTCGACCTACATCGCGGGGCCGCGGCAGCTGGAGTCCCGCGCCGGCGCAGGCACGCCCCCGGTGTTCATGGCGCACGGCAGCTATGACCCGGTGATCCCGATTGCCTGGGGGCGAATGTCTGCCGAGGGGCTGCGTGATGCCGGCTTCGCCGTCGAGTGGCGCGAATACCCGATGGCGCACGCGGTGTGTGCGGAGGAAATCGCCGACATCCGCGACTGGCTGCTGCAAGTCTTCGCGCCCTGATCAGCGCCCACTCGTGAAGGCGAACTGCGACTCGCCGGTCGCGTTGCCCGTCGCGTCGAAGCGCCTCTCGGAGAGCCGCCAGCCGCCGCCCGTGTCGGAAGTGATGACGGTCGAGCAGCGCGTCCCGTACTGCGGCGTGATGATGAACGGCGCCGTCAGCGCTGTTGCAGTCGCGCTGTCGAACAGTGCCGACTCGCGGTCGTCGACCGGCCCGGTGCGCCGATCGCTCAGCAGCTCGAGCAGCGCCGCATGGGTGACAGCATCGTCGTGCAGCAGGCGCTCTAAGGCGCGTTTGCTGCGCACCACCTTGTCCCAGTCATCGTCCAGCAGGCCGTTGCTCAGCCCGTAAACGCCCGCCGGCAGCTGACGCGCGTCGGCGCCACGGTTCGAGAAATAGGCGACATTGTCAGTGTCGCCGACGAGCAGGTTGAAGCCGGCGTACGCCGCACCCTCGATCGACTCGAGATAATCGAGCGGGGACAGTTTACTTTCGAGGTACCCGGTCACCAGGAGTCCGCGGGAGCGCTTCTGCGTCGACGCCGCTTGCGCCTCGCGATAATTGGTCACCGTCGCGAAGCGACCGTTGCGATGCAGCGCCAGCCAGGTGCCGCCCGCCTCGAGGTCGCGGCCGCCCAGTACGTCGGGCCTGTCGTCCCACCACTGCGCGGCGCTTGCTCTGCGCGGGTGGAATTCGTCGCGGTTGCCGGCGAGGATGATCGGGTGCTCGGCATGCCGCCGGACTGCCAGTACCAGGAGGCACACGATCAGTCGATCTCGCCGAGCGTGATCCAGTAGTCGACGAGACGGCGGGCGATCGATATGCGAAACGGGAGCTTCGGAAAATCGGACTGCAGCTCGTCGCGCGTGAACCAGCGCGCATCCTCGAGTTCGCCGTCGTTGAGCCGGATTTCCGTTGTCGCCGCCTCGGCAATGAATCCGAGCATCAGCGCCGAGGGGAACGGCCACGGCTGCGAGCTGTGGTAGCGGACCGAGCCGATGCGAATATTGGTCTCCTCGAAAACCTCGCGGCGCACCGCGTCTTCGAGGCTTTCCCCGGGTTCGACGAACCCGGCAATCGTCGAGTAGCGGTGCTCCGGCCAGTTCGCCTGCCGGCCCAGCAGGCAGCGGTCGTCGTGGGTGACCAGCACGATGACGGCCGGGTCGGTGCGCGGAAAGATCACGCGGCCGCAGAGCTCGTTGCTGCAGTGTCGGGTATTGCCGCCCGCCTCCGGCACCGAGACGGAGCCGCAGGTGCCGCAGTACAGCTGCGACGCGTGCCAGAGCACGAGCGCACGCGCGTGCGCGACCAGGTTTGCCTCGTCCAGCGGCAGCATCGTGCCGAGAAATCGTAAGCCCTGGAATTCGCCGATCTCGGTGAATGGCTGCGGAACGCCGGCGTCGATGGCGACCGCGAACGCGGGCTGATTGCGGAACAGCCCGAGGAATACGAGGTTGTCCTCGTCGACGAAGTCGGCCACCTGCTCGCGATTCAGCAGCAGGGCATGCGGCGGGTCGCCGCCGACCAGGCAGCGACTGCCCCATACCGGCACGAAGCGGGCGTCCGCGCTGACCGCCGCTTCGGCGAGCCAGTCCTGATCCTTGCGCCGGTCGCCGCTGCGATCGACGAAGGCGCCGGCAAATACGTTGTGATTCTCCACGAGCGTTGCGGCGCGACCGATGCCGGGACACAGCCTGCCGGCGCCGCCGTGCTGCGACGGCGCCGGCTCGGAAATACCGCTCGGGGCGACTTACTGCTTGGCCAGCAGGTCGCGGATTTCGGTGAGCAGCGTTTCTTCTGCAGACGGCTTGGGTGGCTCGGCTGGCTTCTCCTCTTCTTTCTTCTTCGCCGAGTTCATGGCCTTGATGACCATGAAGATGGCGAAGGCAATGATCACGAAGTCGATGACCGTGTTGATGAACGCACCGTACTTGATGATCGGCGCGCCCGCTTCCTGGGCGGCCGCCACGCTGGCGTACGCGACATCGCCCAGGTTGACGAACAGGTTGCTGAAATCGACGCCGCCCATCAGCAGGCCGATCGGGGGCATGATGACGTCCGAGACGAACGAGGAAACGATCTTGCCGAAGGCACCGCCGATAATGATACCGACGGCCATGTCGACAACGTTGCCGCGCATCGCGAATGCTTTGAATTCCTGAAGCATGAGTTTCTCCCTTGACCAAAAAATTTTGTTTTGTGCGCAGGAACTGCGCGTCGCGTAGTTTACCCGAAAAGCGCCGCGCGCTGTGCGTGGCGCCGGCCGCTCAGCCGTCGGGCATCGGTACCGTCACGCACACCGGGCAGGTGCGATCGTCGAGCGCGTAGGCATCCTGGACGTAACGCGCTTCGCACTGCGCGCACGCGGCGAGGTAGAGCTCGTCGTTCATCGATATGCACAGCAGCAGGTTCCAGGCCCACTCGAAGCTCAAGGCCGCCTCGTCCTGCAGCAGGCAATAGGTCTCGTAGGCTCGGCACAGCCTGTGGCCGAATTCGACACCGGGGCGCGGCCAGCAGGCGTGCACTGCGCCTTCGGCGTCGATGCGGATCAGGCGGCCGGCGGCGAACAGCGCGACCAGGGTCGTCGCCTGCAGCTGGTTGTCGGCGTTCTTGACGTAGCGGGTGACCTGCCGCGGTGACTTGCCGCGCCGGCGTTTGACGCCGGCGGACCCGGCGTCGCGAAAGTACCTCGCGTAGATCTTGCGGATACGATCGTCGGACAGCCCGGTGCACTCCTTGAT
>JBFGOX010000370.1:0-3784 GCA_041565015.1 Burkholderiaceae bacterium | reverse complement strand
TAGCTCGGGTTGAGGTCGGTGTAGTCGGCGATGTCGTAGCCGTCGTCCTTCAGCGGCGACCGGTTGAAGGGAAGCAGCCAGATCGCCGTGACACCGAGGTCCTGCAGGTAGTCGAGTTTCTGGATCAAGCCGCGGAAATCGCCGATCCCGTCGCCATTGCTGTCGCTGAACGCGCGCACGTGCAGCTCATAGATGACGGCGTCCTTGAACCAGAGGGCGTCTTCGTCGAGCCGGGAAAGGGTCTGTTTCCTGCTTTTCGCCATGATTGCTTTACCTGTTCCAGATCGGGTTCTTTCGATTGTGCCAGTCGACGCCCGAGGGCACGCTGAACCGGCGAACCGAGGATACCGGGTGCTCTGCCCCTGCCTGCGCAGACGCAGGTGCGCGGGGAAAGCATGCAAGAAAGGTGATCGCGCGATACGGGAGCCGCATGCCGACCCCTGCCCCCGATCAAAGCGCTTCGCTGCAACCCCGCTAGCGTTGGCCTGACGCCGCGCGTCGCCACGCGGCAATACAGGAACAACGCCATGTCATCCCACCCGATGACCCCGGTGGACGCCGCCTGGTACCACTTCGATGGGCCGGTGAACCCGGCGCTGATCACCAGCATCGTGCTCACCCGCACGCCGCTCGATTTCGCCCGGGTCAAGCGCGTGTACTCGCGCCGGCTGGCGCGCTTTCCGCGTTTTGCCCAGCGTGCAGTCGAGCGCGGCTTTGCCCTGGCCACGCCGCACTGGGAGGCGATGCCCGATTTCGAGATCGACCAGCAACTGCATCACATCGCCCTGCCGCCGCCCGGCGATGACGCCGCGCTGGCCGAGCTGATCAACGATCTCGTGAGCACGCCGCTGGACCGTGCCCGCCCGCTGTGGGACGTGCATGTGGTCGATGGCGTCAATGGCGGAGCCGCCTTGATCACCCGCCTGCACCACTGCATGGGTGACGGCACCGCCAACGTGCTGGTCGCCCGCGCGTTGTTCGACACCACGCCCGATGCGCCGCTCGGCCCGCCGCCGAAGCGCGCGCGGACTCCCGCCACGCCCGGCCTGCTCGAGCAGCTCACCGAGCCGGTGCTCGGCATCGCCGGTCGCACCGTGCAGCAGTTGCGCGCTGCGGTCGACACCGCGGTCGATGTCGCCACGCATCCGCAGCAGTCGATGCGGAAAGCCGGCATCGCCATCGCCGGCGCCGGCATGCTCGTCGGCGAGCTGCTGAAGAAATCCGACCCGCGCTCGCCGCTGAAAGGCGAGTTCGGGCTGAAGAAGCGCGTGGCCTGGTCGGCGCCGGTGCGGCTGGACGATGTGAAGGCCATCGGCGCGCCACTCGGCGCCAAGATCAATGACGTGCTCGTCGCCGGCATGACCGGCGCGCTGCGCCACTACCTGCACGGCCGCGGCGTCGACGTCAACCATATGACTTTGCGCGCCATGGTGCCGGTCGACCTGCGCCCGCCCGAGCGCGCGCACGAACTCGGCAACGAGTTCGGCGTCGTGCTGCTCGATCTGGCCATTCGCAGCCGAAGCCCGCTGCAGCGGCTGCGCGCCACCAAGGCACACATGGATCAACTGAAGCGCTCGCCCGAACCGGTGGCCGCGCTGGCGTTCTTCAACCTCCTCGGCCGCGTGCCCAAGGCGGTGGAGGACATCGCCCTGCAGATGTTCGGCCGCAAGGCCAGTGTCGTGATGACCAACGTGGCCGGGCCGAAGGAGACGCATTATCTGGCCGGCGTGCCGATCGACCGCGTGATGTTCTGGGTGCCGCACCCGGGCAAGGAACTCGGCATGGGCATCAGCATCCTCAGCTACCGGGGCGCGGCCACGCTGTCGGTGATCGCCGATGCGCACCTGGTGCCCGACCCGCAGGCGATCACCGCGCAGTTCCAGCGCGAGTTTGTCGGCATGCTCTCGGCGGTGCGCAAGCTGAAGGCGAAGCCGGCGGTTGCCAAGGCAAGGCGCGATTCGACTGCCGCGAAGGCGGCGAAAACCTCGAAAACGGCCAGCGCAGCAAAACCCACCAAAGCCGCGAGACCCGCCAGGACGGCGCGCTCGGCCAATCGGCGCCACGCGCTGGCCGGGTGAATCCGGACTGCGGCGCCCGTGGCAGCCGATTAATTCGAACACCGCGCGCGGGAATTGCAAGGCTCACGGATCAAGCACGCCCCGAAACCATGAAATTCCCGCACTAAATGCGGGAATTTCATGGTTCGTTGGCGGCATGCGGATCGACCGAACCCACCTGCGCGCTGAAATCGCCCGTCTGCTGCAGCAGTTTCGCGGCGTCTTGCTGGTTGGCCCGCGGCAGGTCGGCAAGACGACGCTGGCGCGCACCTTCTTGCCGTCGGTCAGCCCGAACTACTTTGACCTCGAAGACCCGATCGTTGTCGAGCAGTTTCGCCGGCCGAGAGCGCTGTTGTCGGCGCTGAAGGGCCTTGTCGTGATCGATGAGGTCCAGCACGCGCCCGAACTGTTCCCGCTACTGCGGGTGCTGATGGATCGCGAAGACTCCCCGGCCAGGTTTCTGCTGCTCGGCAGTGCATCGCTGCAGCTGCTCAGGCAAGGCGGCGAATCATTGCTGGGTCGGATCGCAGTTGTCGAAGTCGACGGTTTTTCGCTGGGCGAGGTCGGGCAGGAGGGCGACCGGAAGCTTTGGCTGCGTGGCGGCTTGCCGTTGTCGCATCTGGCCGAGAGCGATGACAAGAGCGCCGAGTGGCGCGAACGATTCATCCAGCTCTTCCTGGAGCGGGACTTGCCGCAGCTGAGCATCAACGTCGCTGCGCCGGCGATGCGCCGCTTCTGGATGATGCTGACGCACTATCACGGTCAGATCTGGAGCGCTGCCGACCCGGCCCGCTCGCTGGGGGTGAACGAGAGCACTGTGCGCCGCTATCTGGACTGGCTGACGCAGACCTACATGGTCCGCCAGCTGCAGCCGTGGTTCGAGAATCTCGGCAAGCGGCAGGTCAAGTCGCCGAAGATCTACTTCCGCGACAGCGGATTGCTGCATTCGCTGATGGGCCTCCGCGGCGAGGCCGACCTGCTGCGCCATCCGCGCCTGGGCGCCTCGTGGGAAGGCTATGCGATCGAACAGGTGCTGCGCCTGGCGCGTCCCGACGATGCCTATTTCTGGGCGACCCACACCGGTGCCGAGCTCGACCTGCTGATGTTCCGTTACGGCAAGCGCATCGGCGTCGAGTTCAAATGGGCCGACGCTCCCTCGCTCACGCGCTCGATGAACATCGCCATGCAAGACCTGAAACTCGACGCGCTTTACGTCGCCTATCCCGGCGACCGGCGCTACACGCTGGCCGACAGGATCGAGGTGGTGCCGCTGGCGCACTTCGCAAGTTGAGGATGAGTGGGCCGTCGCATGGACTGCCGGTCCCGCCGCGGCAACCTAACGCAGCTCGAACCGATACGCCGCCAGCCCGCGCCCGGGCGCGGCGAGCACCTCGCTCGCCTTGCCCTTCATATGGCGGTCGAAGAACGCAATCGCGTAGCGGTTGATCAGCGCCGCGTTCGGTTGCGCCTGCAGGCAGGCGGGCACGTCGGGCGTGCCGTTGCAGATCATGTTGGTCCACTCGAAGTGCGTGCCGCTGGCGAGCTTGACGAAATACTTCGGCGGCGCCGTTGCCGCGTAGGCGCCCTGCGGCCCTTCGAGGCTGGTCGTCAGCACGAGATCGAGCAGCGCCCCCTGGTACATCACCGGCACGTCCAGCCGCGCCAGCGTGCCCTGCGCCATGAACGGCAGCACGTACGGCGAGAACGCCAGCACCGCCTTGACCTGC
>JBFGOX010000369.1:0-3785 GCA_041565015.1 Burkholderiaceae bacterium | reverse complement strand
GCGGTGCTGCGCGAAGCGGCCGAGCGAATCGCGCCGATGAAGGCCGAAGATCTGCCCGAGGTGCTGGCAGTCGAGCAGGCCGCCTACGACTTTCCATGGACGCACGGCAATTTTCTCGACTCGCTGCGCGCTGGGCACAGCGCCTGGACGATGCGCGACGGCGGCGGCGGGTTGATTGCCTACGCGGTGCTGATGCTGGCGCTCGACGAGGCGCATCTGCTGAACCTGACCGTGGCGCCGCCGTGCCAGCGCTTCGGCTTCGGCTGGCGCATGCTCGAAGCGATGGCCGAGAACGCGCGCAGCTACGGCGCGCGGACGATGCTGCTCGAGGTCAGGCCGAGCAACCCTGCCGCGCAGCAGATGTACGAACGCTACGGCTTCGTGCGAATCGGCACGCGGCGCGGCTACTACCCGGCGCGCCAGGGCCGGGAGGATGCGGTCGTCATGCGGGTGGCGCTGTAATGGCGCCGGCGTCGGGGCGCCCATGAGCCTTGACCCGCGCCGGGCGGCGCTGTGGCAGGCGATGCGTCTCGGACCGGAATGGGTCGGGCGCGACGGTCCGGAGACGAGCGAAGCGAAGCCGGGCAGCGAGCCTGAGGCGGAACCGCAGCCGCGTACGGCCTCCGATCGGTCGCGGACGGCCGCAATCGCAGCGATGGACTGGATACAGTTGCGAGAGGCGGTGGCCGCTTGCACCGCCTGCAGCCTGTGCAAGACGCGCACGCAGACCGTGTTTGGCGTCGGCAACCGCAGCGCCCCGTGGATGATCGTCGGCGAAGCGCCTGGCGCCGAGGAGGACGCACGCGGCGAGCCGTTCGTCGGCCAGGCCGGTCGACTGCTCGACAACATGCTGGCTTCGGTAGGCCGCTCGCGTCGTGACGATGCGCCGCAGGCGGTGTTCATCGCCAACGTGCTGAAGTGCCGGCCGCCGTCAAATCGGAATCCGTCGCCGGAGGAGATCTCCGCCTGCGAGCTGTTCCTGCTGCGGCAGATCGAGCTGCTGAAGCCCCAGCTTGTGCTGGTCATGGGCCGGTTCGCGGCGCAAACGGTCCTGCGCACCGACGCGCCGATCTCGGCGTTGCGTGGCCGCGTACATCGTCTGCAGGTTGCCGGTCGCGAAGTGCCGGCGATCGTCACCTATCACCCGGCGTATCTGCTGCGCAATCTCGCTGACAAGGCCAAGGCCTGGGCCGATCTGTGCCTGGCGCTCGATGTAAACGCGCAGGGCGAACCGCATGGTTGAACGGCTGGGTCAGTGCTTGGCCTGGCCGATCAGCGAGACTGAATCGAACTGGCGCTGGTTGTGCCGGTGCCGCACCATAACCAGCGCCATCGTCGCGCTGACGAACAGGCCGAAGATGACAATGATCGTGTCGATGTGCAGATCGGCGGCGATCAGCGCCGCGTAGATGCCAAGCATGAGCAGGATGTTCAGGTTCTCGTTGAAGTTCTGCACGGCGATCGAATGTCCGGCCGACAGCAGCACGTGGCCGCGGTGTTGCAGCAGCGCGTTCATCGGTACGACGAAGTAGCCGGCCAGCGCGCCGACCAGAACCATCAGCGCCGAGGCCACCGCGATGGCCCAGTTGATCGTTACCCCACCCAAGCGCAGGCCGCCTGCCGGCAAGGCGGAGAAATCGATCAACGCCATCGCGCACACGAGCAACCCCATGGCCACGCCGACCGGCAGCACCGACAGCGCGCGCTTCAGCGAGACCCGCGCCGCGGCAACCACCGAACCGATCGCGATGCCGACCGCCACCACCGCCTGCATGATCGCGCCCTGCGACAGCGTCATGTCGAGCACTGTCTCGCACCACTTCAGGATGATGAACTGCAGCGTCGCGCCGGCGCCCCAGAAAAGCGTGGTTACCGCCAGCGAGATCTGTCCCAGCTTGTCGCGCCACAGGGTGCCGACACAGCGCCCGAAGCTCTGCAACAGCGCGAAGGCGTTGCGCGCGTGGCGCGCATAACGCGCGCCCGTATCCGGAATGCGCAGATTCACCGCGGCGGCGGCGATGTAGATGAACGCGATCACCGCCACCGCCGCTTCGCCGGGGCGCGTGACATGGGTGTTGATCAGCGGAAAGTCAAAGTCGAGCAGCGCCGAGGAGACGGCCGGCGAGACGAGCACGCCGCCGACCACGAATCCGAGGATGATCGAGCCAACCGTCAGCCCTTCGATCCAGCCGTTGGCGAGGACCAGTTTTTCCGGCGGCAGCAGCTCGGTCAGGATGCCGTACTTGGCCGGCGAATAGGCGGCCGCGCCCAGACCGACCACCGCGTAGGCGACCAGCGGATGCACGCCGAACAGCATCAGCAGGCAGCCGCCGACCTTGATCATGTTGGTGATCATCATCACGCGGCCCTTCGGCATCGAATCGGCGAAGGCGGCGACGAAGGCGGCGAGAACGACGTAGGAGATGAAGAAGAACAGCTTCAACATCGGCGTCATCCACTCCGGCGCGTCGATGTCGCGCAGCAGGGCGATGGCGGCGATCAGCAGCGCGTTGTCGGCCAGCGACGACAGGAACTGCGCGGCCATGATCGTGAAGAAGCCGCGCTTCATCGCCGGGACGTGCAAGACATGGACAGGAGGGCGCGCAAGCGCTGGTCAGCGGCGCGGGCGTTATATCACGCGACCTGCCGCAGACGTATGGCCGGCGTCGTTATGCTGCGGGCTTTGAAGCGAAACCGGATGCCGCGTCCGATCCTCGCCACCATCGATGTCGCCGCGCTGCGGCACAACCTCGACGTCGCGCGCCGTCATGCGGCCGGACGCTGGTTGTGGGCGGTCGTGAAGGCCAATGCCTACGGCCACGGACTCGAGCGAGCGCTGCGCGGCTTTGCCGCCGCCGATGGCGTGGCGCTGCTCGATCTCGACGAAGCGGTGCGGGCGCGGGCCGCCGGCTGGATCAAGCCGATCCTGTTGCTCGAAGGCTTCTTCTGCGTTGCCGATCTGCAGCTTGTCGACGAACTGCGGCTGAGCGCGGTCGTCCACCATCCAGCACAGGTCGACATGCTGGCCGCCTTCGGTCCACGCGCGCCGATCGACGTGTACGTCAAGGTCAACACCGGCATGAATCGGCTCGGCTTTGCGCCGGCCGAAACAGCCGCCGCCGTTGAACGGCTGGCCGCGGCTCCGGGCGTGCGCATCGCGTCGCTGATGACGCATTTCGCCAACGCCGATCGCGACGATGCCGATGGCGGGCCCGCCGCCGTTGCCGAGCAGATGCGCATCTTCGAGCGCGCCTGCGGCAACTGGCGCGGTGCGCGCAGCCTGGCCAACTCGGCGGCCCTGTTCCTGCACCCGCAGGTGGCCGGCGATTCGGTGCGGCCGGGCATCGCGCTGTACGGGGGCACGCCGATGGCCGGGCGAGCCGCGGCGTCGTTCGAGCTGAAGCCGGCGATGTCGCTGCGGGCGCAGGTGCTGTCGGTGCAGCCGGTGGCGGCCGGCGCAACACTGGGCTACGGCAGCCGCTGGCGCGCCGGGCGCGCGAGCCGCATCGGCGTGCTCGCCTGCGGTTACGCCGACGGTTATCCGCGCGCGGCGCCGGACGGCACGCCGGTATGGATTGGCGGCAGCCGCGTGCCGCTGGTGGGCCGCATCTCGATGGACATGATGACCGTAGACCTGACCGACGTGCCGCAGGTCGACGTCGGCGCCGAGGCCGAGCTGTGGGGTCACCGGGTCCCCGTCGACGAAGTGGCCGAGGGCTGCGGCACGATCGGCTACGAGCTCTTGTGTGCGCTGGCGCGCCGCGTGCCGGTGACCGAGTCGGACT
>JBFGOX010000368.1:0-3797 GCA_041565015.1 Burkholderiaceae bacterium | reverse complement strand
TAGAAGCGGCCGCAGCCGTTCGACATCTCGGCCCAGCCCGCCGTCGCCAGCGCGCCCTGCGCGCTGCCGGTCACGTCGAGATCGGTGATGCCCGTGGCGCGCAGCTTTCCGGACATCGTGCTGCCGCGCACGGTGCCGGTGAAATGCCGCGTCAGGCCCTTGGCGTCGTTGAACGAGAAACGGATGACCTCGCCGTTAAGCGATGCACCCACCAGCGGCTGTTTCTTGCCGCCAATCGTGACGTCGCCGCCGATCTTCTGGAAACTCTGGTCGAGAGACACGTTGAACTCAATGCTGCCGCTGGCGTCGCGGAAGCTCCAGTTGCCGCCGACTTTTGCCGGCACGATCCACAGGTAGGCGCTGCGGTATTCGACCTCCGCGGTCTCGTCGGCGTGCCATTCGCCCATCGTGAACTGGTGTGAGGTGACGCGCGTGCCGGGCCGCATCGCCAGCAGGCGATGACGCACGCACAGGTTCAGCTCGGGCAGCAGGTACATCGTGACTACCGTCGCCTTGCTGAAGTCCTCCTTGAAGATGTCGCCTTCGATGATCTTGACCTTGCTGGTCACACCCTCTACCTGCACCATGCACTGCGCGAGCTTCGCCATGTCCGCGTTGTATTCGATGCCCAGCGCGGTGGCGCCGAATTTCTTTCCGGCCGCAATGGCGATCTTGCCGTCGCCGGCGCCGAGGTCGACGACGTAGTCCTGCGACGTGACCTTGGCCATCTGCAGCATCTTCGCGACCAGTTCGTCCGGCGTCGGCACCCAGACCACGTCCTTGCCGGCCTGGCCGACCTGCGGTTTGTAGTCGCGCTCGCAGTCGACGCGGGTCTTGGCCGACGATGGCGCGGCGACGAGTGCAATCGACGCCGCAGCGATGGCAAGCAGAGGCAGAGCAAAACGCTTGTTCATGGTTCTCCAGTCACTTCCGGTTGATGACGGGCGGCCGCGCTAGGCGGCCGTCAGGTCGAAGGGCAGATTGCGCAGCCGCTTGCCGGTGGCCGCAAACACCGCGTTGGCCACCGCCGGCGCGATCGGCGGCGTGCCCGGTTCGCCGACACCGGTCGGCGCGGCGCTGCTCGGCACGATATGCACCGCCATCTGCGGCATCTCGTCGAAACGCAGCACCGGGTAATCGTCGTAGTTGCCCTGCTGGACCCGGCCATCGGCGAGCGTGATCTTGCCGTACAGCGCGGCCGACAGGCCGAAGACCATGGCCGACTGAACCTGCGCCTCGATCGTCAACGGATTGACCGCCGTGCCGCAGTCGATCGCCGACGTGACACGGTGCACGCGGATGCGGCCCCCGTCGACCTCGACCTCGACCACGTGCGCGCACACCGTGCCGAAGCTCTCGTGTACTGCCACGCCGCGACCGCGGCCCTTCGGCGCCGGCTTGTCCCAGCCCGATTTTTCCCGCACCAGGTTCAGCACCGCGCGATGCCGGGCATGCTTGGCGTCGAGCAGCGCCAGCCGGTAGGCGATCGGGTCCTGCTTGGCGATCGCCGCCATGTCGTCGATCAGCGTTTCCATGACGAACGCGGTGTGCGTATGGCCGACCGAACGCCACCACAGCACGGGCACGTTGACCTCAGGGTGATGCACATCGACCTGCATGTTCGGCAGACGGTAGGGCGTGTCGACCACGCCCTCGGTCGTCACGCGGTCGATGCCGTCTTTGACCATGTGTTTTTCGAAGGCCGTGCCCTTGAGGATCGACTGGCCGACGATCACGTGCTGCCATGCCGCCGGCACGCCCTTGTCGTCGAGGCCGACGCTGACCCGGTGCACATGCAGCGGCCGGTAATAGCCGCCTTTCATGTCGTCCTCGCGCGCCCAGATGACCTTGACCGGCGCATCGACGCCCGCCTGCTTCATCGCCCTGGCCACGCGCACCGCTTCGACCACGTAGTCGGCGACCGGGTTTGCGCGCCTGCCGAAACCGCCGCCGGCAAAGGTCGTCACCAGGCTGACCTGCTCCTGCTTCAATCCGGCAGCGGCAGCGGCCAGCACCTGGTCGACGGTCTGGAACTGCGAGCCGCACCAGACGGTCAGCTTGTCGTCGTGCAGGTCGACCACGCAGTTGAGCGGCTCCATCGCCGCGTGCGCGAGATACGGGAATGTGAACTCGGCGTCGATCCGCCGCGCCGCGCCGGCCAGCGCGCCGGCGTCGCCATCGCGCTTTGCCGGCAGGCCCGGTTGTTGCGCGAGCTGCCGGTACTGCGCGAGCAATTCGCTGCTGCTCACGCCGGCCGGCAGCGCCCATTCGATCGACAGGGCGTCGCGCCCCTGCTTGGCGGGCCAGTAGCCGTCGGCGACGACCGCCAGCCCGCTGCCGCCGCGATCGACCTGCACCGGGACCACTGCCAGTACGCCTTTGACGGCTTTGGCCTTTTCCGCATCGAACTTGGCAACGCGGCCGCCGAAGACCGGCGGTCTGGCGACCACGGCCACCCGCATGCCGGGCAGGCGCTTGTCGATCGCAAACTCGGCGCTCCCGTTGACCTTCTCGCGCGAGTCGAGACGACGTGTCGGCTTGCCGATCAGTTCAAAATCCTTCGGATCGGCCTTGATGCCCGCGCGCGTCGGCGCCGGCAGCTTCATCGCCGCATCGGCGAGCGCGCCGTAGCTGGCACGGCGTTTCTGGCCGCCGATCTCGATCACCATGCCCTTGCGCGTGTCGATCTTCTCCTTGCCCGTGCCCCACTGACGCGAGGCGGCCTCGATCAACATCAGCCGCGCGCTGGCGCCGATCACGCGGTACTGGTTCCAGCTGGAGGCAATCGAGGTCGATCCACCCGTCATCTGGATGCCGAAACCCGGATGTGCGTAGACCTTCGCGGCCGGCGCGTGCTCGGCGCGGACCTTGTTCCAGTCGCATTCGAGTTCCTCGGCGATCAGCATGGCCATCGAGGTGAAGACGCCTTGACCGAATTCGAGCTTGTTGATCAGCACCGTGACGCTGTCATCGCTGCCGATGCGAATGAACGCTGCCGGCGGATAAACGATTTTTTCATCGGCCTGCTGGGCATGCGCGAGTCGGCCGACGAGGCCGCCCGCGGGCAGGCCGATGGCGAGCATCAGGCCGCCGCCGGTCATGCCGGTGGCTTGCAGGAACTGCCGGCGCGTCAGTTTGCTGGCGCGGTCGGTACTGAGCGTCGCGGCGATGTCGGCGCCGCACCCGGCGAGCAGTCTGTCCATTGCCCGCTCCTCAAGCCAGCGTCTTGGCCGCGTCTTTGATCGCGACCGTGATGCGTGCGTAGGTCCCGCAGCGGCAGATGTTGCCGGCCATCGCTTCGTCGATATCGCGATCCGACGGATTCTTCTTGCTCTTCAGCAACGCGGCGGCGGCCATCACCTGGCCGGACTGGCAATAGCCGCACTGGACGACATCATGTCTGACCCAGGCGTCCTGGACGGCGCGGCCGATGCGATCGCCCTCGATGGCCTCGATCGTGGTGATCTGCGCGCCAGCGACGGCAGAGATCGGCGTGACGCAGGCGCGTCGCGGTTCGCCGTTGATATGGACGGTGCAGGCGCCGCAGGCGGCGATTCCACAGCCGAATTTGGTTCCCGTCAGCCCGAGATTGTCACGCAGGGCCCACAGCAACGGGGTGTTCGGATCGGCGTCGACGGATACGGCGCGACCGTTGATCGTCAGTTGCGTCATGCAAGCTCCACAACGAAACGCCGGCATTCACTCCGGCGGCGTCGGCGAGCGTAGCAGGTCGGCCGAGCGAGGCGGCCTGAGCGCGATGGCGCGAGGCCGCAGTATCAGCCGCGCAGGTCGACGGT
>JBFGOX010000367.1:0-3809 GCA_041565015.1 Burkholderiaceae bacterium | reverse complement strand
GCCCCGCGCGAACCTCCAGCGGCTCAGCCTTCGCGGGCGCCGGCTCGTTCGGCGGGGTCGGAACCCTGTTCTGCCGGCTCAGCTTCTTCTCCATCGACTCCGCCATCGTCCTCGTCTCCCGCAGCCGAAGATGCCCGCCTGTCGCGGAGCAAGGCCATTCCTCTTTCCACATCGACGGCGGTGGCCACGCCGTCGAGCGTCATCCCGAGCTCCGTCAGTGTCAGCGCGACCGCCGGGCGCATTCCCACCAGGACGGTTTCTGCACCGAGCAGCCGCGTGATCGCAGCGAGCCGGACCAGGATCCGGGCCATGAAGTGATCGATGACCTCGAGCGCCGAGATGTCGATCAGCACGCCGCCCGCGCCGGCGTCGCGAATCTTGGCGCCGATGTCGCCCTGAAGGCTCTCCAGCAGACCGTCACGCACATCGGTCTGGATCGTCACCAGCAGCAGGTCGCCGACCCTGAAGATCGGGATCCGTTCCACGCTCAGGCTTCCTTGAGCTCCTTGGTCTTCTGTCCCTTGCTCAGCACCTGCAGCTTGACCGTGTCGAACGCCTGCTGCAGGGCAGTGGACAGGTTCGCCTTCGTATTGACCGACGTCAGGTCGATTCCGAGGTGAACAATGGTCTGGGCGATGCTCGGCCGGATGCCGCTGATGATGCACTCGGCGCCCATCAACCGCGCGGCGCTGATCGTCTTCAGCAGATGCTGCGCCACGGCGGTGTCGACGGTGGGCACGCCGGAGATGTCCAGGATGGCGACCGAAGCACTTCGCTTGACGAGCCCCTGGAGGAGATTTTCCATCACGATCTGCGTGCGTGCGCTGTCCAGAGTGCCGATGATCGGCAGCACCAGAATCCCGTTCCAGATCTCGTTCACGGGCGTCGACAGCTCGAGCAGCTCCTGCTGCTGCTTCACGATGATCTGCTCCCGCTCCTGCACGAAGCTCTCGAACGTGAGCAGGCCCAGGCGGTCGAGCAGGTTGGAGACCACGCGCGTTTCGCGGGCCAGGATATCCGGCTGATCCTGGTAGCGTCGGCCAAGGAAGGCGAAGATCGCCGGCTTCAGGCTGAAAACGAACATGGCAGTCTCGCTGGGCTTGAAACCGAGCTTGGCCCGCCCTTTGGAGATGTCGGCCAGCACGCCGCGCATGTCTTCGTACTGCGGCGTATCGATGTCCTTGAGATTCCCCGAACTGGCCGCCTTGCACAGCGCGTCCAGCAGGTCACGCGCCTGCGCGCGCAGGTCGTCGCGCGACATGAGATCTTCGCGCAGGCTTTCCGCGGCCCCCTGCTCCTTGAACCAGGATTCCAGGATCTCTTCCTTCTTGTCCGCGAGCAGCCTCGCGGTTTCGTTCTCCTTGGCCATCAACAGTCTCCGTTTGTCTTATCGCTGCGCCCAAAGTCCAGACAATACCTGCTCTGCCGATGCAGCCGGCGGCCGACGGGGCTGACCCAAAAGCGCAGGACGCTCGATGATTACGGATTGCGCAGGATTTTCATCGAGGCGAGACCGAGTGGCCGGTCGAAAGTCGCCGTCCGCTCGTTTCGGAAGTGCCGGATTCCGAACAGCGCAACGCCTGCGCCCGGCTTGATTCATGGCCTGCATCCGCCGACCCGCCGCGCGAACCGTGCAACTCGCGCAGCGCGTGGGCGAGTCCGGGGAACTTGACCTGGCGGAGTGCTTCCTAGGCCGACGCGGCCGTTTGCCGCATCAGGAATGATTGCAGGACCTGCCGCGCCAGCAGCCGGCCGCTGCGCCAGGCGCCTTCGACCTTGCCGCCGTTGAGCCAGTCGCCGCACAGGCCGAGCCCATTGGCGACTTGCCAGGCGCAGCCTGCTTCGAGTGCAGGTTCGGTGTCGGCGTAGCGCCAGCGGTGTGCGCTCCACGCCTGCGGCGCTGGCCCGCCGAGTCGGGCGAAGGCGTGCAGCAGGTCGGCGGCGACTGCTTCGGCGTCCTGCTCGAGATTTGCTTCGCTCCATTCGCTGCTCGCATGCAGCAGCCAGGTTTCGGGCCCGCTGCGGCCGGGTTTGCTGCCGTCGCGAGCGATCCAGCGCAGCGCGCCGTCATTGACGAAAGCGGCGTCGAACGGCAGTTCGACCGGCGCCGAGTAGCGCAGCATCAGCGCCCAGCAGCCGCGCATGTCGGCGCCGGCGGCGAGCGCGGCGAGCTCCGGCGCCGGCTGCTGCAGCAGCGGCACTGCTTGCGGCGCGGGCACGGCCAGCACGACCGCGTCGAAGCGCTGCCCGAGCCAGCCGTGCTCGGCTGCGCGCAAGTGCCAGTGTTCGGCGCGGCGCTCGATCTGCTGGATCGTGGCTTGCGGGGTCACGGTCAGCGAATCGGCCATGAAGCGGGCCGGCGCCGTCATTCGCGGCAGGCCGACAAAACGCTCGAGCGCCGGGTCCGGAACGCGCAACGGATCACCACCCAGCACCTGCAACCGCGGTGTCCATTGCGCGGCCACGCCGGCGTCGACCCAACGGCTCACTTCGGCACGGAAGTCGGGGTCGCGCGCGGTGAAGTACTGCGCGCCGTGGTCGCACTGCCAGTTCTCGCCGCGTTTGGTGCTCATGCGGCCGGCTGGGCCGCGGCTCTTGTCGAACACGCTGACCTGCAGGCCGGCGGTCTGCAGCACGCTGGCGCAGGAGAGGCCGGCGATGCCGGCGCCGACGACGGCGATGTGCGGCGAGGCGTTCATGGTGTTCCTTTCAGCCAAAGCAGAACATGCGGCGCGCCGCTTGTACCGCGTTTCGCGCCGTCACGGTTATATCCGGTGCTGACACAACTTTTCGCTGCGCAGGCCCGTCAGCGCACGTTGACGTTGCGCTGAATGGCGATGAAGTACTCGGCAGGCTTACCTTGCGCGAGCCTGACGGGCACGACCCGCCAGTGCATGACGAACGGCCGTTTCTTGCTGTCGTAGTTGACGGCGCGACCTTCGAAGACCTTGCCTTTCTGCATGCAACGACGCAGTTCATCAACGGGCCCCTTGTCGGTGGCCGGGCCCTGCAGCAGCGCGGGCGATTTGCCGATCACGCTCCTGGCGCTGTAGCCCGTCAGGGCCGTGAACGCCTTGTTCACATACAGGATCGGCGATCCCTTGCTGGCGCTGGTAATCATGATCGAGTCGAAACTATGGTCGGCAACCGCCCTGAGGGAAGCGACCAGAGCGTCAGCGGAAGGCTTTGCAGTGCTTGCCACTATTGATCTCCTTGAAACTGAAACGCGTCTATGGGCAATCGATGCGAACGACTTGCCGCGCGCATTGCCCGTAGTGCCACGTGCACGGCCCTGCGACGGACCAGGCCGACGGACGGGTCTTGGCGCTTGCGCACAGCGACCGTGCGGCGCGCGGTGAAACGAGTGCGCGCAGCTCATGCACCGGCGCGCTCGGCTTTGCCGGACGCCTCCGACTGCGTCGACTATGCGCGCAGCAGCGCGCGCAGGCATGGGATGAGGTGAACCTGCACCGGTCCCAGACCCAGCAGCCGGGACAGTCGGCTCGGCCGGGACTGCGGCGCAAGTTGCGCCACCAACTGCCGTTTCACCTTGAACTGCACAGTCAGATCGGCCACCTGCATGCCGCGATGCAGGCCGGCCAGCAGCGTTTGACGCTGGCTACGGTCGGCCAGCGGGCCGAATGCCCACCGGCGGGACCACAGCCGCGGCAAGGTCACGGTGATGACCGCTCCATCCGCCGCGACGGTGACCGCCTCCCCGCCCGGGGTGGCGAGCGACAGGTCGGCGGTCACCGCCAGCGATGCATGCCCGCTCGTCACTGCTTGGGCAGATCGCGGGTGCGAATCTT
>JBFGOX010000366.1:0-3814 GCA_041565015.1 Burkholderiaceae bacterium | reverse complement strand
GTCGTACCGAAGCCCGATGTGGAGCGCGGCGCAGTGGTCAAGGCCTTCGTCGTGCTGGCTTCCGGCGTGCGCGGCGACGCGGCGCTGGTCGAGGCGCTGCAGCGTCATGTGCGCGGCAGGCTGGCGCCTTATGAATATCCGAAGGAGATCGAGTTCATCGACGCGCTGCCGATGACCACCACCGGCAAGGTCCAGCGGCGCGTGCTGCGTGAACTGGAGGCAAAACGCGCGCGCGAGACGTCGTGAGCGGCGCTCAGTCCTCGGCCCGCACCGGCATCTTGACGGTCGGATCCGGACGAACCGCCGACAAGCGAATCGCGCGCTTGAGAAGCGGCCGCCAGTTCGGGCGCGGCGCATCGTACAGGCGGGTGACCGCCGACGGCGGGATATCACGGTAGCGGCGCCGATCGGGGCTGAAGGTGGCCTCGCGAAAGCCGAGATCCTGCAGCCATTTCCACAACTCGTCGCTCAGGCCCGCCTGCACGGTCATTCGCACGTCGTGCAGGAATATCCTGGCGCCCAGCTTTGGCTTCGGACCCGGCAACAGCCGCTGTCGCTGCCTGCGGATATTGAGCAACGTGCGGATGTCGTCGAAAGTGCCCATTTCCACTCCCCACTCAAGGCAACCGGCGTGGACGCCTCTGCGCGTCAGGCCGTCGGTAAAGGCTATTGCATTGCCAAGATGACAATCGATCGCCCGGATGACTTAGAGCGGCTGCCGGAACGCGACGGCACTGTCTCGGTCAACGACGACCGAGGCTGACCACGGGGCGCAGGACCGCCTCGTCCAGCGCCAGATCGAGCAGCTGCGCGCGTTCGTCGGCATCGCTGGCATCGAACAGTTCCGCCACCCGCGATGGCGGAACTTCGCGATAGCGGCGTCGGCTGTTGCGAAAACTTTCCTCCCGCCAGCCCTTCGCAACCAGCCAGCTCCAGGTCGCGTCGGTCAGTCCGGCCTGTACGGTGATGCGCGCATCGTCCTTGACGATCCTTGCCCCGAGCCGCGGCTTGGCTCCCGGCGGCGGCAGGATCCGCACCCGCCGCAGGCCCATCAGGCGGCGTACCGTGTCAAGCAAGGCCATTGAGTCGCGCAAGCCCCCGAAAAGCGAACCGTCACATCGCTGCCCCACTGGATAACAAACTAGCGGCCGCCGCCGCCAAGATCAAGCGGGTGTTCCTCCTAACCCGGACGACCTTGCAGATCGTCAATCTCCTGTGCCGTGAATCCGGCCTGCAACCGCGCCGCCCGGTTCAAGGGGCCGCGCGGGCGCGGCACGCCCAGTTGCCGCGCTGCCTGTCGCGCGAAGTCGGTAGCCTCGACGCCGCGTTACTTGCACAGGTAGCGAAACCAGCGATTGCCGATCGCCACATGGCCGATTTCGTCGCGCAGGATCACGTCGATCACCTGCGCCGAGGCGAGGTCACCCGCTGCCGCGAATTTGGCGCGCACCGCCGGCGAGGCGTCCAGAGCGCGCGCCTCCAGCGTGCGCGGCACCAGCGCCATGCGCGCCAGCACGTCATCGGCCGTCTTGCGCGCCATGTCCCACAGACCGTCGTGCGCGGGCAGATCGCCGTAGTCGCAGCCGGATTCGTTCAGTCGGCCGTGCAGCAGACGGAAGTGCTGTGCCTCCTCGACGGCCACCACCGACCAGTCGCGGTAGTACGCATCCGGCAGGCCGGCGAAGCGCCAGACGTGATCGAGCGCCAAGCCGATGGCGTTGAATTCGATGTGCGCCAGTGCGTGCAGCAGCGCGGCGCGTCCCTCCGGCGACGCCGTCGAACGCGCCGGCACCTCGCCGGGGGCAACCAGAATCGGTCGCGGCGGCCGGCCAGGGACGTCGCCGGGATCGTCGAGGATGACATCGACATCGCAACCCCGCCGATCCGCTGCCAACGCCTGCGTCAGTTGCAGGCGCGCTTCGACGCTGTCGGCGCGCAGCGCCTGCAGCGCGGCTGATCTCAGTTCGTCCAAAAAGGTGCTCTCGGTAGAATCGGCGACGATTCTAGGAGCTCGCGTGACGTCGGCTTCGGACCAAGGCAAGGTGCTGGGCTTGGGTGGCCTTTTCTTCAAGTCGCCTGATCCGCCGCGGCTGCGGCATTGGTATCAGCGCGTGCTCGGCCTGAGCTTCAACAGCTGGGGCGGCATCGACTTCCTGCCGGCCGCGCTGCCGCCGAACAGCCGTCTCGTGTTCACGCCGTTTGCCGCCGACACCGATTACTTCGCGCCGAGTATTCAGCCGTTCATGTTCAACCTGATCGTCGATGATCTGGCCGCGATCCTTGAACGCGCGGCGGCGGCCGGCGCACAGGTCTTGCAGGAGCGGGCCAGCGGCGAATACGGGGACTTTGGCTGGGTCGTCGACTGCGACGGCAACAAGATCGAGCTCTGGCAGCCGCCGGCATCAACGACGCGATGAGGAGAGTGCCTTGGCAATCTATCAACTGGGTGACCGCGTCCCGCAGATCGACGAGTCGGCGTTCGTCTTCGAAAGCGCCACGGTCATCGGCCATGTGGTCCTCGGCCGCGGCGTCAGCGTGTGGCCTGATGCGACGATCCGCGGCGACAACGAACCGATCGTCGTCGGCGATGGCAGCAACGTGCAGGAATGCAGCGTGCTGCACACCGACCCCGGCTGCCCGCTGACGATCGGCCGCAATGTGACGATCGGCCATCAGGTGATGCTGCACGGCTGCACGATCGGCGACGGCAGCCTGATCGGCATCCAGGCCGTGATCATGAACAAGGCCGTGATCGGCAGCAATTGCCTGATCGGCGCCGGCAGCCTGGTCACGGAAGGCAAGGTCATTCCCGACAACTCGCTCGTGCTAGGCAGCCCGGGCAAGGTCGTGCGCGAGCTGACGGCCGAGGAGATCTCGCGCAACCACGCCAATACGGCCGGCTACGTTGCGCGCGGCGCCGCCTACAAGACGAAACTGAAACGGATCGATTGAAGCGCGCGTGTCCGATACGCTGCTGAAGTTCCTGTTCGACAACGCGCCGGTGCGCGGCGAGATCGTGCGGCTGCAGGCGAGCTGGCGGCAGATCGTCGAGAACCATCGCTTTCCGGCGCCGGTGGTTACGTTGCTCGGCGAGATGACGGCCGCTGCGGCGCTGCTCGCCGCCAACATCAAGTTCAACGGCGCGCTCGTCCTGCAGATCCAGGGCAACGGCCCGGTGCGGCTGCTGGTCGTCGAAGTGCAGCCGCAGATGCGCCTGCGCGCCACCGCCAAGCTGCGCGAATCGGCGACGATCGCAGCGGATGCAACGTTGCAGCAACTCACCAATGCCGACGGCACGGGCCGGTGTGCGATCACGCTCGATCCGGCCGACCGCCGGCCCGGCCAGCAGCCGTATCAGGGGGTGGTGCCGCTGGCCGGCGACACGATCGCGCTGGTGCTGGAGAACTACCTGCGCCAGTCGGAGCAGCTCGACTCGCGCCTGTGGCTCGCCGCCGATGAGTCGATCGCAGCCGGCGTGCTGCTACAGAAACTTCCGCCCGATGGCGGCAGCCCGGCGCCAGATGAGGACGCCTGGGATCGCGTCGGCGCGCTGACGGCGACCCTGACCCGCGACGAACTGCTCGCGCTGGCGCCGGCGGATCTCGCGCACCGGCTGTACTGGCAGGAGCGGCTCGAGCACTTCGCGCCAGTCACGCCACGTTTCGAGTGCACTTGCTCACGCGAGCGCAGCGGCCGCATGCTGGTCTCGCTGGGCCACGAGGAGGTCGATTCGATCCTCGCCGAGCGCGGCGCGGTCGAGATCACCTGCGACTTCTGCAATGCCCGTTACGCGTTCGATGCGGTCGACATCGGC
>JBFGOX010000365.1:0-3816 GCA_041565015.1 Burkholderiaceae bacterium | reverse complement strand
GCCGGATGTGCTGCTCGCGCGTCTGCAGCGTCAGGCGGTAGGCCGGCGCACCCTGCGAGTCGACCGACACGCCGATCAGGCGGCCGGGCATCGAGCGCTTGAACGCATCGCGGCAGGCCATGAATGCCGCGTGCGGGCCACCGAAACCGAACGGCACGCCGAAGCGCTGGCTGTTGCCAACGACGATGTCGGCGCCCCATTCGCCCGGCGGCGCGAGCAGCGTCAGCGCCAGCAGGTCGACGGCCACCGTCACCAGGCCGCCGCGTCCGTGCACGGCATCGACGATCGCCTGGTGCTCGCGCACGTCGCCGGTGCTGGCTGGATACTGCAGCAGCACGCCGAAGGCATCGGCAGCGGCGGCGGCCGCGTCGTCGCCGACTTGTACCTCGATGCCGAGCGGTTCGGCGCGCGTGCGCACCACCGCAATCGTCTGCGGATGGCAGTCGGCCGAGACGAAAAACAGATTCGACTTGCTCTTGCACGAGCGCCGAGCCAGCGTCATCGCTTCCGCTGCCGCCGTTGCCTCGTCGAGCAGCGAGGCATTGGCGATTTCCATCGCCGTCAGGTCGCAGACCATCGTCTGGAAGTTCAGCAGCGCCTCCATCCGGCCCTGCGAGATCTCGGCCTGGTACGGCGTGTACGCCGTGTACCAGGCCGGGTTCTCGAGCACGTTGCGCAGGATCACGTGCGGCGTGCGCGTGCCGTAGTAGCCCATGCCGATGAAGCTCTTGAACACCTGGTTCTTGACGGATATCTCGCGCAGCCGGACCAATGCTTCGTGTTCGTTGACCGCCTGGCCAAGCGCCAGCGGCGTGCGCAGCCGGATCGACGCCGGCACGATCGCATCGACCAATTTGTCGAGCGAGTCGAAGCCGATCTCGCCAAGCATCTGCGCGATCTCGTCGTCGTTCGGCCCGATGTGGCGGCCAACGAACTCGTCGTGGCCTTCGAGCGTTGACAGTGGAGCGTGCGGCAATCGGGCGTTCATCGAGGGTTTCCTTGCATCTTCCGAGGTGTCGCCCCGGCACAGGCCGGGGCCCAAGTTATCTGTGCGGGACACCTGGATCCCGGCCGTCGCCGGGATCCCGGCGCGCTGCCCTGGCCGTCATTTCTGCGCGTCGAGATTGGCCTGGTAGCGCGTGGCGTCGAGCAGCGCGTCGGCATCGCCTGCGCTGGTGGGCTTCAGGCGGTACATCCAGGCATCGAAGGCGCCTGCGTTGATCAGTTCCGGCTTGTCTTTCAGCTCATCGTTGGCGGCGACGACTTCACCGGCCACCGGGGCATACACATCGGAGGCCGCCTTCACCGACTCGACCACGCCACAGGCCTCGCCCTTGGCGAGCTGGCGGCCGACTTCGGGCAGTTCGACGAACACCATGTCGCCGAGCGCCTCCTGCGCGAAGTCGGTGATGCCGACCGACAGCGTACCGTCGGGTTCGCGGCGCACCCATTCGTGCGACTCGGTGTACTTGAGATCTGCGGGAACAGCCATTGCGGACTCCTCGGGTTGTCGGATTGCTAAACGAGAACCTTGCCGTTGCGCACGAACGGCAGCTTGACCACCTGCACGTCGACTGCCTTGCCGCGCAGCTCGACCTGCACCGTTTCGTCGATTGCGACACCCGCCGGCACGCGGGCCAGCGCGATCGAGCAGTTCATCGTCGGCGAGAAGGTGCCGCTGGTGATCTCGCCGTCGCCGCGTGCAGTCAGCACCTTCTGGTGCGCCCGCAGCACGCCGCGCTCGCTCATCTTCAGTCCGACGAACTGGCGCAGGTTGCCTGCCGCCTGCTGTGTCTGAAGCGCGGCGCGGCCGATGAAATCGCGCGGCGTTTTCATGTCGACGGTCCATGCCAGACCCGCCTCGAGCGGCGAGACCGTCTCGTCCATGTCCTGCCCGTACAGGTTCATGCCGGCTTCCAGCCGCAGCGTGTCGCGCGCGCCGAGCCCGCACTGCGCCACGCCGACCGCGCGCAGCCGTTGCCACAGGTCGGGCGCTTCCGGCGCCGGCAATACGATTTCGCAGCCGTCTTCGCCGGTGTAGCCGGTGCGGGCGATGAAAAACTCGTCGACGATGCTGGCCGAAAAAGGCTTCAGATGATCGACCACGTCGACTGCGTCGTGATCGAGTTCGTCGAACACCTGTTTCAGCAGCGCACGCGCCTGCGGTCCCTGCACGGCAACCATCGCCAGCTCGCGCCGCGGCAGGATCGACACCGGCAGGCGGCGCTGCTGCGCGACCCTGTGCATCCAGTCGAGGTCCTTGTCGGCAGTGGCGGCGTTGACCACCACGCGATAACGGTCGGTGTGCAGCCAGTAGACGATCAGGTCGTCGAGCACGCCGCCGTCGTCACGCAGCATGCATGAGTACAGCGCCTTGCCGGGCGCCAGCTTGCCGATGTCGTTGGCGATCAGCTGGCGCAGGAAGTCACGGCTGCCCGCACCCTCGATGTCGACGCTGCGCATGTGCGAGACGTCGAACATGCCGGCGTGGCGCCGCACCGCGTGGTGCTCCTCGATCTGCGAGCCGTAGTGGACCGGCATTTCCCAGCCGCCGAAGTCGACCAAACGCGCGCCAGCGGCGACATGCGTGTCATATAGGGGCGTTCGTTTCAGCATCGCAGGCACCCAGACAAAAAAGGGCGCAGGCCGGCACCTGCCAACCTGCACCCCTCTGTCCTTCTGCCTGAGAGTTTGGAAGCCGCGTTCGCGATCCTCGCTGCCCCTTCGGCGCCGGCCTCGCGGGCCGGTCTCTCCAGAGTCGCTGCTGCCCAACGCGGTTCGGAGACCTGAGCGATTACGGGTGAGTTGCGCCTTCGGCGGCCGGAAGAACTGGTTGCCGGCACTCTCCCGCGTGGGTGTCTTCAAGCGAAGTCGCAGGATACACGAGGCATGGGAAGAAATCGGCGATCGCGCGAGCCAAAGGACGTAACTGCATGCACGTACGCACTCGCACAAGTTCACGCCTCCCGATATGCGCTGCGCTCAGTGACGACGTTGTGCACTGAACCTCGCGTCCTGACCTATGTCGTGTGTACCATCGCCTGCCGATTCCGCGGCGCAGCCTGACCGGATGGGCAGCCATGGCGAGCAAGCGATCGAGCAGGAACCGACGGCCTAACGCAGTCCGTGCAGCCGGCAAGAATCGCAATCCGGCTCGCGGAACTGTGGCCCAGACGCGCGGCCGCGGCTCGGCTCGACGGCATCACCGCACAACGCACGGTGCGCTTAAGGAACGGATGCCAGCGTTGCAGGACCGCGTCACGCGCCTGATGCAACGCGCAGTTGGTCTGAGCAAGGCAGGCAGCGCGGAAGTGCTGTACGCGTCTCTTGTCGACGAGATCAGCGAGTTCTCGGGCGCACAGCGAGTGCTGCTCGTGCTCGACTCGCCACCGGGGTTTGCTCTGGTCGCCTCGCGTGTGCCGCGCGGCGAAGACAAGGACACCCTCCTGCACGCGATCACGCCATGGCTGCGGGAGGCACGCCGCTCGCGAGCCGCGAGCCTGCGCCACGGACCGCAGGGCGCCGCGCTGATTGACCAGCGTTCGTGCCTGATCGTGCCGTTGATCGCGCGGCAGCAGTTGTTCGGCTTCGTGTACGCCGACATCGAAGGGGCTCTTGGCCGTTTTGATGGCCGAGACCTCGACCTGCTCACGGCGCTGGCGGCGCTGGCTGCGGTCGCCCTGGCTGACCTGCGCGCCAAAGAAGGCCTGGAAGCGAAGGTCGCCGAGGTCACGACCCTTCTGGAGCGGCGCGCGAAAGAACTTGCGCTGATCAACAGCATCCAGCAGGGCATGGCGAAAGCCCGCGACCTGCCGG
>JBFGOX010000364.1:0-3827 GCA_041565015.1 Burkholderiaceae bacterium | reverse complement strand
TCGTCTTCGGCGACCGCCTTCCGTTGCCCGAGCGCGTCCAGCATGCGCTACGTTTCGCCCCGGTTTGCGCGCTGGTGGCGCTGATCGCGCCGGAACTTCTGACCGATCAGGGCGCCTGGGCGATTTCGCTGGCGAATCCGAAGTTCGTCGCCGGCGCCATCGCTGTCGCGGTGATGCTGGCCACGCGCAGCATGGTCGCCACGATGATGCTCGGCATGGCGGTATTCGTCGGCATGCGCCTGTTCGCCTGAGCGGCCCGCTACCATTCGGCGCTTGCGCGGCGTGCAGGTGCAAAGCCGAACCGAACACGGAAGAGACCGCCAGGTGCTGCTCACGATCTCCGCCATCTGCGTCGGCGCGTCGCTTGGCGCGCTGCTGCGCTGGACGCTGGGCGCGGCGCTGAACGCGATCCTGCCCAGCCTGCCGCTCGGCACGCTGGCGGCGAATCTGATCGGCGGCTACCTGGTCGGCGTGGCCATCGCGTTTTTCGCCGCAAACCCGACGCTGGCGCCCGAATGGCGGCTGCTGATCATCACCGGCTTTCTCGGCGGGCTGACGACCTTTTCAACCTTTTCGGCCGAAGTCGTCACGCTGGCCCAGCGCGGCGATCTCACGTGGGCGCTGGCCACGATCGCCGCCCATCTCGCCGGCTCGCTCGCGTGCACCGTGCTCGGCATCGCCACCTTTGCCTTGGCGCGGTCGTAGGAGGATTTGGCCATGCAGGGTTACCAGATCACGTTCTTCACGCAACAGGACCGCCGCCACGAAGGCAAGCGGCTTGCCGACTGGCTTCTCGACGCGGCGCGCACGCTCGGCATCCGCGGCGCCACCGTGCTTGCGGGCACCGAAGGCTTCGGCCAGCACCGCCGCATCCATTCGGCGCATTTCTTCGAACTCGCCGACCAGCCGGTTGAGGTGACGATGGTGGCGAGCGGCGACGAAACCGATCGCCTGTTTTCGCACCTGCGCGCGCACAAGGTGCACGTGTTCTACGCGCGCTCGCCGGTCGAGTTCGGCACGATCGGCGAAAGCGGTTCGTAGTCGCCGGCGCTACGGCGCGTCGTTGTCGAACACCGCTCGCCACAGCGCACGCACGCAGGCCACCTCGCGCGCGACGTCGTCGGGCTCGACCCGCGCGAATGGCGCGTTGTTCAGCCGTAGGCCGTGCTGCAGCTTGCGGAAACGCCGGTAGGCGGCCGCCACTTCGCCGGCCAGCGTCGCATCGATCAGTCCGAGTTCGCCGGCGATGCCCAGCAGCGCGATGTTGCCGAGGTTGCCGAGCAGAGCCGGCTTCGTGTGCGAATGCGCGAGCACGAGGAACTGCACGATGAATTCGACATCGACCATGCCGCCGCGGTCGTGCTTCAGGTCGAACAGTTCGCTGCGATTCGGGTGGCCCTCGAGCATGCGGCGGCGCATGTCGAGGACATCGGCGGCCAGCTTGTCCTGTTCGCGCGGCATCGCCAGCACCTCGTTGCGCAGCCGCTCGAAACGATCGCCGATGTCGGCGTCGCCGGCCACGAAGCGCGCGCGGGTCAGCGCCTGGTGCTCCCAGGTCCAGGCGCCGGTGCCGCCTTCGCGCCGCTGATAGCGCTCGAACGCGGCGATCGGCACTGCCGGCAGGCCGGCCTCACCATCGGGTCGCAGCCGCAGATCGACGTCGAACAGCACCCCGCTGGAGGTCATCGTCGTCAGCCACAGCACGATGCGGCGTGCCAGCCCGACATAGTTCGGCTCGGCCTCCGGCGATTCGTCGTCGTAGACGAACACGAGATCCAGATCGGAGGCGTAGCCGAGTTCCTTGCCGCCAAGCTTGCCGTAGCCGAGGATCGCGAAGCGCGGCGTGTCGATGTGCCGCCGCGGCGCCACCTGCCACGCCTGCCACAACACGGCCCCCAGCGTGGCATCGGCCAGCGCCGACAGATGATCGGCCAGCCGCTCGACCGACAGCCGCCCGTCGAGGTCGGCGACCAGCAAGCGAAAGACCTGCGCGTGGTGCTCGTCGCGGACCAGGTTCATCCGCGCCTCGACATCGTCGCCGAGTTCTTCCAGGTGCGCGCGCAGTTCGGCCGCGTAGTCGCCGAAGTCGACCGCGCTGTCATTGGTCAGGTCCGTGAGCCGCTCGTCGATCAGCTCGTCGAGCAGGATCGGCCGCTGCACCAGATAGTCGGTCGCCCAGCGGCTGGCGGCCAGCAGCCGCAGGACGCGCTCGAAGGCCTGCGGAAATTCGGCCAGCAGCGCGATGTAAGTGCTGCGGCCGGCAATAGCCTCGAGCAACTGGGCCAGCCGCGACAGCACCTCGTCGACGCTGACGGTGCGCTGCTCGTCGGCCAGCCGTGCCATCGCCTGCATGACCAGCCGCTCGATCGTCGCCCGCGCCGCACTGGTCGCGGCCAGCACGCGCCGCGACTGCAGCAGGTTGCGCAGGCGCTCGGCGCAGGCTGCAGGATCGACTGCGCCGGCCTGCTGCAGCCTGGCAACGACGGCGGCGTCGTCGGCAGCCGATGTCGTTTCCGCATCGTCGCCGGCCGGCTGCGCGGCGAAGACGCCGTCGAATGCGGCCGCCACCGATTCGGTGACGGCATCGAAGCGCGCGCGCAGCTCGGCGGCCGAAGCCAGCGCGAGCATCTGCGCCACGAGGGTCAGTGCCGCCTCGTCGGCCGGCAGCTGATGCGTCTGCGCATCGTCGACGTACTGCAGCGCGTGCTCGAGCCGGCGCAAGAACACGTAATGCTCGGACAGTTCGGCGGCCTGCACGACGGGCATGACGCCGAGCTGTCCCAGCGTGGCCAGCGTCGGCAGGGTCGCGCGGTCGCGCAGCCTGGCATCGCGGCCGCCGCGAATGACCTGGAACGTCTGCGCCAGAAACTCGATTTCGCGGATCCCGCCACGGCCGAGCTTGACGTTGTCGTCGTGCGCGTCGATGCCGCCGGCACGGCGCGCCGACTTCGCCCGCGTCTGGGCACGGATCTGCGCGTGCAGGTCGCGCAGCGAGGCGATCGCGTTGAAGTCGAGATACTTGCGAAAGACGAAGGGACGGATCAGTGATTCGAGCGCATCGCGCTGGCGGGCGAACGCGGCGGGCTCGGCGAACACGGGGAGCGAAATCACGCGGCCCTTCAGCCAGGCGAAGCGCTCCCAGTCGCGGCCTTCGCGCAGCAGGTACTCCTCGAGCATCGCGACGGACACCGCCAGCGGTCCTGCGTCGCCGTGTGGCCGCAGCCGCATGTCGACGCGGAAAACGAAGCCATCGGCGGTCACCTCCGACAGGGCGCCGATCAGCCGCCGGCCCAGTTTCTCGAAGAACTCGTGGTTGCTCAGCGGGCGCGGCGCCTCGCGCGTTTCGCCGTGAGCGCCGGTCGTGCCGTCTTCGTCGTAAACGAAGATCAGGTCGAGATCGGAGGAGACGTTCAGTTCGCCGCCACCGCCCTTGCCCATCGCCACCACCAGCAGGTCCTGCGGCGTGCCGTCGGCCGCCAGCGGCACCCCGTGCCGCGCCGCCAGTGCCTGCGCGTGCACGCGCAGCGCCTGCTCGACGGCCAGTTCCGCCAGCGCGGTGACGGTTCCGACCACCTCGTCCAGTTCAGCCACGCCGGCCATGTCGCGCGCCGCCAGCGCCAGCAGAACGCGCCGGCGCAGCCGGCGCAGCTGACGCGCCAGTGTTTCCTCGTCGACGTCGCTGCCGTTACTCAGCACGTCGTATTCGGCGTCCAGTCGTGACCGCGGCCACGGCTCGGCGGCGAGCGCACGCAGCCGCGCCAGCTGCTCGCCGTCGCCGTCGGCGCCGACTTCGGCGGCAATCGCGCGGGCGACGAAGCGGGAAAGCC
>JBFGOX010000363.1:0-3834 GCA_041565015.1 Burkholderiaceae bacterium | reverse complement strand
GGTTTTCTGGGCGACATCGGGCACGCGATCCAGACCCATGCCGAAAAACACGGCTTTGCGGTGGTCCGTGAATTCTGCGGACACGGCATCGGCCGCCGCTTTCACGAGGAGCCGCAGGTCCTTCACTACGGTAAGCCAGGAACGCTCGATCCTTTGCAGCCCGGCATGATCTTCACGGTGGAACCGATGATCAACGCGGGCCGAAGGGAGATCCGGGAACTGGCCGACGGCTGGACCATCGTCACCAAGGACCACAGCCTGTCGGCGCAATGGGAGCACACGGTGCTCGTCACCGATGCCGGCTTCGAGGTCCTGACGATCTCGGCGCAGATGCCGCCGCCGGCGCAAATTGGAAAGGGTGTCGGCCGCAGCACGGTGGCGGCCTGATTGCTCTTCGCTGATGAATGACGTTGGTTTCGCGCTGCGCAGCGGGCTGCAGGCCGAGCGCGAATCCCTGATCGCGGCGTTCAACGCCGGCCGGCCGGTCGAGCGCCTGCTGCGCGGCTTGACCCGGTCGGTCGATGAAACGCTGCGCAAGCTCGGCCGCAGCCAGGGCATCACCCGTCGGGTCGCGATCATCGCCGTCGGCGGCTATGGCCGCGGCGAATTGTTCCCGCACTCCGACGTCGACGTGCTGATCGTCATCCCTGACGACGCGCAGCCGCCGGAATTCGCCGCCATTGAAAGCCTGGTCGGCATGCTGTGGGATCTCGGGCTGCAGATCGGCCACAGCGTTCGCACGGTCGCCCAGTGCCGCGAGGATGCGGCCCGTGACGTCACCGTCCTGACGTCGATGATCGAATCGAGACTGGTTGCGGGGCCCGCGGCGTTGTTCGAGCAATTTGTGAGATCTGTCTCACAAGACATTGATCCACAGCATTTTTTTCGTGAAAAACTTCTTGAGCAACAACAGCGGCACCTGAAGTTCCAGGAGGCGGCCTACAGCCTCGAGCCGAATTGCAAGGAAAGCCCCGGTGGACTGCGCGACCTGCATATCCTGCGCTGGGTGGCAGGCGCCGCCCGCCTCGGCACCACCTGGTCGGAGCTGATCGAAAGCGGCCTGCTGACGGCCGAGGAAGGCCGCATGCTCCGTCGCAACGAGCGAACGCTCAGACACCTGCGCGCCCGCCTGCACATCGTCGCCGGCCGCCGCGAGGACCGGCTGCTTTTCGACGTGCAGGCCGCGATTGCCGAGGCCGAGGGGGTAAAGCCGACCGCCGCGCGCCTGCCGAGCGAAGTGCTGATGCAGCGCTACTACTGGGCGGCCAAGTCGGTGATTCAGCTGAACACGATCGTGCTGCAGAACATCGAAGAACGGCTGTTCCCGCGCGAGGATCCGCAGCCGCAGCCGATCGACGGGTCCTTTGTCGCCCGCGGCGAAATGCTCGACCTTGTCGATGACGACGCGTTCCTGCGCGATCCGAACGCGCTGCTGCGCGGCTTTCTCGTGCTGCAGCAGCACCCCGACCTGAAGGGAATGACCGCAAGGCTGCTGCGATCGCTGTGGCATGCGCGGTTCTTGCTGAACGCCGCCTTCCGTCGGGATCCGCGCAATCGCCAGACCTTCATCAGCATCTTCCAGCAGCCGCGCGGCATCGTGCATGGGCTGCGGCGAATGAACCAGTGGTCGGTGCTCGGCCGGTATCTGCCGGTGTTCCGCCGCATCGTCGGCCAGATGCAGCACGATCTTTTTCACGTCTATACGGTCGACCAGCACATCCTGCAGGTGATCCGCAATTTGCGGCGGTTCACGATGGCCGAGTACGCGCACGAGTACCCCCTGTGCAGCCAGCTGATCACCGAGTTCGACCGCCACTGGCTGCTGTACATCGCCGCGCTGTTTCACGACATCGCCAAGGGAAGGGGCGGCGACCACAGCGAGCTAGGCAGCCGCGACGCGCGGGTGTTCTGCCGCCAGCACGGCATCACGGGCGAGGATGCCTTGCTGGTCGAGTTCCTGGTCGCGCATCACCTGACGATGTCGCAGGTGGCGCAGAAGCAGGACATCGCCGACCCGGAAGTCGTGGGCCGGTTCGCGCAGCTGGTCGGCGACGAGCGCCGGCTCACGGCACTGTACGTGCTAACCGTCGCCGACATCCGCGGCACCAGCCCGCGCGTGTGGACCAGCTGGAAGGGCAAGCTGCTCGAAGACCTGTATCGGATGACCCTGCGGCGGCTCGGCGGCGAAGCGCTGCCGGCCACGGCCGTGCTCGAACGGCGCACGGGCGAGGCCCGCCGGATCCTCGACCTGTACGGCATTTCGCCGGCGGCGCACGAGCCGCTCTGGCAACAGCTCGACGTGGTCTATTTCATGCGCAACAGCGCCCGCGAGATCGCCTGGCATACGCGCACGCTGCTCGTGCACGTGAGCACCGACCGGGCGATCGTGCGCTCGCGACTGGCGCCCACCGGCGACGCGATCGAAGTGCTGATCTACGTGCGCGACCAGAAGGACCTGTTCGCCCGGGTCTGCGGCTATTTCGACAGCCGGAATCTGTCGATTCTCGACGCCAAGATCCACACCACGCGGCACGGCTACGCGCTCGATTCGTTCCTGGTCACCGACCATGGGCGCGCCGACTACCGGCAGTTGCTCGCGCTGATCAACAAGCAGCTGGCCGCCTGGATCGAGGCGATCACGCCGCTGCCGCCGCCGGTCAAGGGCCGGCTGTCGCGCCAGTCGAGGCATTTCCCGGTGGCGCCGAACGTGACGCTGGCGGCCGACGAGCGCGGCCGCCAGCATCTGCTTTCGATCACCACCACCGACCGCATCGGACTGCTGTACGCGATCACCCGCGTCCTGGCCACGCATGACATCAACGTGCACACCGCCAAGATCAACACCCTCGGCGAGCGCGTCGAGGACGTCTTCCTGATCGACGGTGCAATGCTCGACAACGAACGCGGCCAGGCGCAGCTCGAGCGCGACCTGCTCGAGGCGATAAGCCCCTGATCGCGGGCGATGCCCGCTCAGTCGTCGTCGCCGCGCGCGCCGGCAAGTTCGGGAAACAGCACGTCGGTGAAGCCAAAGCGCGAGAAATCACGCACGCGCATCGGGTACAGGATGCCGTCGAGGTGATCGCACTCATGCTGAACGACGCGCGCGTGAAAGCCCTCGACTGTGCGTTCGATCCGGCGGCCATCAGGGTCGTAGCCGCTGTAGCGCAGCCGCCGGTGCCGCGGCACCACGCCGCGCAGTCCGGGAACCGACAGGCAGCCTTCCCAGCCTTCCTCCACCTCGTCATCGAGCGGCTGCAGCACCGGGTTGACCAGAATCGTCTGCGGCACCGGCGGCTCATCCGGGTAGCGGGCATTGGGCGCCTCGTCCGCAGAGCCGAAGATCACCACCCGCAACGGCACGGCGATCTGTGGCGCCGCCAGGCCGGCGCCATCGGCCGCCCGCATCGTGTCGAACATGTCGGCGATCAGCGCTTGCAGTTCAGGCGCGCCGAACGCGACCACAGGCCTTGAGACCTGCAGCAGCCGCGGATCGCCCATGCGCAGGATTGGCCGGATCACCCTGCCCTCCGCAGCGTTTCCTCGAGGATGCGAACCGCGCGCGTCACCGTCGCGCTCATCACGCTTTCCAGATCATCGAGCTTGATTTCGCGCTTGCTGGCGCCGCGGCCGGCGGCGTGATTGACGACGACTCCGAGCGCCGCATAATCGAGACCGGCCTCGCGCGCCAGCGCGGTCTCCGGCATTCCCGTCATGCCGACGACGTCGCCGCCGTCGCGCGCAATCCGCTCGATTTCCGCCGCCGTTTCCAGCCGCGGTCCCTGCGTGCACGCGTTGGTCGCGCGGTCGACGATCGGCTCGCCGATCGCCGCCGCC
>JBFGOX010000362.1:0-3858 GCA_041565015.1 Burkholderiaceae bacterium | reverse complement strand
GCGCGCCACCGCCGAGCACGTGCTCGCGGCGATGAACGGCCGGCTTCAGATCGAACACTGGAGCCAGTTCGAGGAGATCCGCCCCGGCCGACTGGCCGATATCCCGGACGAAAAACTCCACCAGGCGTTCATCGCGCCAGTTGAGGGCGCGGTGCCCAGTGAAACCCCGTTTCTCGGCGGCGAAACGATCGGTCAGCTGCTCGGCCGCGTCGTGCCGGCGCTGGAACAGCTGCTGGCCACCGACGATTGGGACACCGCGCTGCTGGTTGCGCACGGCGGCGTGAACCGCGCATTGCTGTCGTGGTTCCTGACCGGCCAGCGTGTGTTCCTCGGCGGCCTGGCGCAGGATCCCGGCTGCCTGAACGTGATCGACGTCGGGCCGGCGCCCGCACAGACGGTCGTGCGGGTCGTCAATTACTGTCCGCTCGAGCCCTTGCAGACGTCAACCCGCGCCTCGACGATGGAACACCTGCTGCAGCAGTATCTGCGCCGCGGTTCAGGACGCACCGACCCGGAGAAAAGATGAGCCAGCTAGGAGACGTCACGGAGCGGCACCGCTTCGACACCGGCAGTCTGCAGCAGTACCTGCAACGCGAGCTGCCGGGCTTTACCGGGCCACTGGCGGTCAAGCAGTTCCAGGGCGGCCAGTCGAACCCGACCTACCTGCTGTCGACGCCGAGCCGGCGCTACGTCATGCGCAGCAAGCCGGGGCCGGTCGCCAAGCTGCTGCCGTCGGCGCACGCGATCGAGCGCGAGTACCGCGTGATGCGCGCGCTCGGCACGCAGGGCATACCGGTGCCCGAGGTGCTGCTGTTGTGCGAGGACGAATCGGTCATCGGCCGCGCATTCTTCCTGATGCAGCACGTCGAAGGGCGGATTTTCTGGGAACAGTCGCTGCCGGGCCTCCCGCCGGCCGAGCGCGGCGCGATCTACGACGAGATGAATCGCGTGCTGGCGGCGCTGCACTCCGTCGATGTCGAACGGGCTAGCCTGGCCGACTACGGCAAGACCGGCAACTACTTTGCGCGGCAGATCGGGCGCTGGAGCAAGCAGTATCGGGCCAGCGAGACCGGATCGATCGAGGCGATGGACCGGCTGATCGACTGGCTGCCGCAGCATGTGCCGGACGGCGACGAAACTGCGGTGGTGCATGGCGACTATCGGCTCGACAACCTGATCTTTCATCCGGCCGAGCCCAGGATCATCGCGATACTCGACTGGGAACTGTCGACGCTGGGCCATCCCCTGGCCGATTTCTCCTACCTGTGCATGAGCTGGCACATTCCGCCGGGCGCCTTTCGCGGCATCGCCGGGCTCGACCTGGCCGCGCTCGGCATTCCCGCGGAGGATGCGTTTATCCGCCGCTACTGCGAGCGCACCGGCCGCGGCGGGATCGAACACTGGAACTTCTATCTCGCCTACAACCTATTCCGTATCGCCGCCATCCTGCAGGGCGTCTACAAGCGTGCCACCGAAGGATTGGCCAGTGCGGACAACGCACTGGCAGCGGGCGCGAACGCCAAAGCGTTGGCGGAGATCGGCTGGCGCTACGCGCAGCGCGCCTAGGGAAAACGACAGCAGGTGACCGCGGGCGCCGGGACCGCGCGGGCGTGTTTGCCTGTTCACTTCGCTTTGCCCATAATGCCCGCCCACAAGGAGGAGAACGCTCGCGCGCAAACACGCCGCCGGGCGAACCGACATTGGCCAGCGATTGCATCCTCGAGACCCGCGGTCTCGTCAAGGAGTTCAAGGGCTTCGTCGCCGTCAGCGATGTGAACCTGCGCGTGCAGCGCGGCCAGATCCATGCGCTGATCGGGCCGAACGGCGCCGGCAAGACCACGGTGTTCAACCTGCTGACCAAGTTCCTGATCCCGACCCGCGGCAGCATCCTGTTCAACGGCCACGACATCACCTACGAGAAATCGGCACAGATCGCGCGGCGCGGCATCATTCGCTCGTTCCAGATTTCCGCGACCTTTCCGCACCTGACGGTGCTGGAGAACGTTCGTATCGGCCTGCAGCGCAAGCTCGGCACGTCGTTTCATTTCTGGAAGTCCGAGCGCTCGCTAGAAAAGTTGGCGCCACGCGCGATGGAGCTGCTTGAAACGGTCGGATTGACCGAGTTTGCCGACTTTCTGACCATGGAACTGCCGTACGGTCGCAAGCGGGCGCTGGAAATCGCCACCACGCTGGCGATGGAGCCGGAACTGATGCTGCTCGACGAGCCGACGCAAGGCATGGGCCATGAGGATGTCGAGCGTGTGACCCAGCTGATCAAGCGCGTGGCCGCTAATCGCACCGTGCTGATGGTCGAGCACAACATGAACGTGGTGGCGCAGATCGCCGACACGATCACCGTGCTGGCACGCGGCGAGGTGATCGCCGAAGGCCCGTACGAAGAAGTTTCGAAGAACCCGCAGGTCCTCGAAGCGTACATGGGCAGCACCGAGGCCGAACTGCAGGGCGCGCATGGCTAGCACCGAGTATCTGCGGCTCACCGACGTGCACTCGTTCTACGGCGAGTCGCACATCCTGCACGGTGTCGATCTCACCGTGAACCGTGGCGAGGTGGTGACGCTGCTCGGTCGCAATGGCGCTGGCCGCACCACCACGCTCAAGTCGATCCTCGGCCTGGTCGGGCGGCGCACCGGATCGATCATGATCAACGGCATCGAGGCGGTGAATCTGCCGCCGCACAGGATCGCCCGCCTGGGCATTGGCTACTGTCCGGAGGAACGCGGCATCTTTGCCAGCCTGAGTTGCGAGGAAAACCTGTTGCTGCCGCCGGCCGTGGCCAGCGGCGGCATGTCGGTTGAGGAGATCTACACGATGTTCCCGAACCTTAAGGAACGTCGAATGAGTCCCGGGACGCGGCTGTCGGGTGGCGAGCAGCAGATGCTTTCGGTGGCGCGCATACTTCGCACCGGCGCCAGGCTGCTGCTGCTCGACGAAATCTCGGAAGGCCTGGCGCCGGTGATCGTGCAGGCGCTCGGCCGGGCGATTCGCCTGCTACGCGAAAAGGGCCTGACCATCGTGATGGTCGAGCAGAATTTTCGCTTCGCCGCGCCGCTGGCCGACCGCTTCTACGTGATGGAGCACGGTCGAATCGTCGAGGGGTTTACCGCCGCAGAACTCGACGCCAAGATGGGCATGCTGCACGATTATCTTGGTGTCTGATGTGTTGTTTTCAATCGCTTGGCCAAAAGGAGGGAAATTCATGAAACGCAAGCTTCTATCCGTGCTGGTATCCGCGGCCTGCGCAATCGGCGCGGGTGCCGCGCAGGCGCAGATTTCCGACGGCGTGATCAAGATCGGCGTGCTCAACGACATGTCGGGCCTGTACGCCGACCTGACCGGGCCGGGTTCGGTACTTGCCGCCCAGATGGCGGTGGAAGATTTTGGTGCCGCCAAGAAAGGCATGAAGGTCGAGGTCATCGGCGCCGACCACCAGAACAAGCCCGACGTCGGCTCGACGATCGCGCGCACCTGGTATGACACCGACAAGGTCGACGTGATCGTCGATGTGCCGACCTCGTCAGTAGCCCTTGCCGTCAACCAGATCACCAAGGAGAAGGGCAAGGCGTTCCTCGTATCCGGGGCCGCCACATCGGACTTGACCGGCAAGGCCTGCTCGCCGAACACGATCCACTGGACGTATGACACCTGGATGCTGGCCAATGGCACCGGCAGCGCGATCGTCAAGACTGGCGGCGACACCTGGTTCTTCCTGACTGCCGATTACGCGTTCGGCCATGCGCTCGAACGCGACACCGAGGCGGTGGTGCTGAAAAACGGCGGCAAGGTGCTCGGCAAGGTGCGCACGCCTTTCCCTGGCACCGACTTTTCGTCGTTCCTGCT
>JBFGOX010000361.1:0-3860 GCA_041565015.1 Burkholderiaceae bacterium | reverse complement strand
GGGCGAGGGCAAGACCACCACCACGGTGGGCCTCGGAGATGCGCTCAACCACATCGGCAAGAAGGCGGTGATCTGCCTGCGCGAGCCCTCGCTCGGGCCCGTGTTCGGCATGAAGGGCGGCGCCGCCGGCGGCGGCTACGCGCAGGTGGTGCCGATGGAGGACATCAACCTGCACTTCACGGGCGACTTTTCCGCCATCGCGCTGGCCAACAACCTGCTGGCGGCGATGATCGACAACCATATCCACCACCAGAACGAGCTGCGCTTCGATTTCCGCCGCGTGACCTGGCGCCGGGTGGTCGACATGAACGATCGCGCGCTGCGGCAACTCACGATCGGCCTCGGCGGTCCCGTCAACGGCTTTCCGCGCGAGGACGGCTTCGACATTGTGGTGGCCTCGGAAGTGATGGCGATCTTCTGCCTGGCCACCTCGCTGACGGACCTGAAGGACCGCCTCGGGCGCATCGTCGTCGGCTACCGGCGCGATCTGGCGCCGATCCACGCCCGCGAACTGCTGGCGCACGGCGCGATGACCGTGCTGCTGAAGGACGCGATCCATCCGAACCTGGTGCAGACGCTGGAGAACAACCCGGCGATCATCCACGGCGGGCCGTTCGGCAACATCGCGCACGGCTGCAACTCGGTGATCGCGACCCGCGCCGCGCTGAAGCTCGCCGACTACGTCGTCACCGAGGCCGGCTTCGGCGCCGACCTCGGCGCCGAGAAGTTCGTCAACATCAAGTGCCGCAAGTCCGGTCTGCGGCCGGACGCGGCGGTTGTCGTGGCGACGATCCGTGCGCTGAAGTACCAGGGCGGCATCGAGGTCAAGGACGTGCAGCGCGAGAACCTGGCGGCGCTCGAGAAGGGCATCGTCAATCTCGAGCGGCATGTCAACAACGTGCGCAATCACTACGGCCTGCCGTGCGTGATCGCGATCAACCATTTCGCCCACGACACCGAGGCCGAGATCGACCTGCTGCAGCGGAAGATGGCGCATCACGGCGCAGCGGTGATCGTCACCCGCCACTGGGCCGACGGCGGGGCCGGCGCCGAGGAACTGGCGCGCGAGGTGGTGCGGCTGGCCGACAGCGGCGCGGCCGACTGCCGGTTCCTCTACGAAGACAGCGAGACGCTGTGGAACAAGGTCACTGCGGTGGCGACCCGGATCTACGGCGCCTCCGAAGTCACGGCCGACACCAAGGTGCGCGCCGCGCTGCGCAAGCTGGCCGACGAAGGCTACGGCCACTTGCCGATATGCGTGGCCAAGACCCCGTACTCGTTCTCGACCGATGCGCTGCTGCGCGGCGCGCCGAGCAATCACGTGCTGAACATCCGCGAAGTGCGGCTGGCCGCCGGCGCCGAGTTCGTGATCCTGATCTGCGGCGACATCATGACGATGCCGGGACTGCCGAAGGACCCGGCGGCCAGGCGCATCGACATCGACGACAACGGGCGGGTGGTCGGGTTGTTCTGAGACGATTGCGCAGGCCAAGCGCGAGGCCGGCGTCGGAACGACGGCCTCGCACCGAAAACGACGCAGGTCAGACAGTCGTCTTCTAAGCGGCCTGATGTGACCGGCCGCCGGGCCTGTTCGTCGCCGGCGGCCTTCAGCGCCGCTGCGTTCGCCCGGGGTCGGATCGGTGGCTTACTTCTTTGACTGCAGCCGTTTCAGCACATCGAGCATCGCCGGAGAAACGTCGGTGTGGTGATGAACGATCTTCCATCCGCCCGCTTCACGGCGATACACGTTGGTGACGCGGTGATCGAAGGAGACCTGCATTGTGGCGAACGTGGCTTGCCCGCGCTCGACACCCACTTCATAGGCCAGATCCCCGGTAACCCGGATAAGCTGATCATCCAGTGTGATCCGCCCTTCCGAAGCGATCTGGGCGACCTGCTGAAACGAGTCGCGGACCTTGTCCCAGCCGATTTCCCTGCCGCCGATCGGGTGCATGGTCGTGACTTCGGCGTCGTTCGACCAGACTTCGGCCATTGCGCCGGCATCTCCATTGGCCATGCGGTTCAATGCGGCATAGAACTTTGCCGATGCTTTGCGTACGTCTTCTTCTTCTGGCATGAGGAAATCTCCTCGGAGTTGATGGGCCGCGGATCGCGGGGGACACCGCACCGGCGATGCGACAGCACTGTACCCCGACTCGTGCCTGGGCGGGCCCGTTCGCCCGGCAATTGTCCCGCTGAGCGGCGGGCCGCGGCTGCGCTGACACGTGGCGGCCGCTTGTCTTGCGCGCCGAGGCGTCGGCGAACCCTGTTCGTCCTATCGCCGCCGACGTAAAGCATCGCACCGTCGGCGCCGCGGGCGCGGGCAGTGCGATCGCTGCAGATGTCAGTCGACGATCCGCAGGATCTCCCATCGCGGCGTGCCGGAAACGATGTAGGGCTCGATCTGCTTGCTCCATTCCTTGTGCGCGGGAATCGAGCCCAGCTTGTTCCACGAAGCATCGAGTTCCGACAGGTCGCCGACAAGAACATCGACTTCCACCGTCGATTCGAGGGCGCCGATCGAGCCGGTGGCGATGCGCAGCCGGTCCTTGGTCCAGCCGATCTGGCTCGCGATCTCCTGCGCCCATTTCTTAAGGGAGTCGATGACGTTCTGCTTGTGGCCGAAACGCGCATCGATACGCCAGCGGGCAATCATCATGAATGAGTTCTCCTTTTCCTCGCTTCAAGAAACGGCGCGGGCCGCGATTGCTTTGCGGCGACGCGAGCGCACGTTTCGCGTTGCACGGCCCGCCCGTTTGGCGGCCCATTACGCACTTGGGCGGATGGGCTGTCAATAAAGTAACGGGCGTCTACGCAATTGCGGGATCGGTCTGCGCGCGTCGCCGGCTGTCGCCAGGCCTTGCCGGCACTACTCGGGCAGCGTCTTGCCCGAACCGCCGGCTTCATTGGGCACGTCGTCGAACTTGGGCAGGCCGTCGTGCATCGACAGCACTTTTTCACCGTAGAAAACGTGCAGGCCGGGGTGGAACGCAAACTCGGGCAGCACGGAGGCGTAGACCTCGGTCAGTTTCATCTGCGGATGCGCCGTCATGATGCGGCCGCTGCATTTGCGGCAGAACTTGCGGTGGCTGCGGTCCGTGAACTGGAAGCTGCCGATGTTCTCCTCGCCTTTGGTCACCTGCACGCTGTCCGGCTGCCACAGCGTGAAGGCGCTGATCGGAGCGGCGCCCCAGGTGCGGCAGGAATTGCAGTGGCAATAGCCCATCACTTCCGGTTTGCCGGTAACGGCGATTTCCACCGCACCGCAAAGGCAACTGCCCTTGTATGTACTGTTCGTCATCTCGTTTCTCCTTGATCGACTTTCACGTTTGGGCGATCTCAGTCTGAAAACGCCACCGGCGGCATGACGGCGCGATTGACCGTCAGGCTGAAGATGTCGGGCCGCGCATAGTGCCCCGCCACGTCGAGCGAACGGCGCGAGCGCGCGGCGCGCGCTGCGTCGATCTCCGCATAAAGCACGTCCGGCTTGCGGTGCAGCGGGCCGGCCAACGGGCCGCCGAAGGGCTCGTAGACCACCGCGTCGCCATCGCACAACCACTCGTCCTTGTTGGCGAACAGCCTGTCGCGCTCCGGGAAATCCTGCGGCACGTCGCCCGCGTGCAGCGCCGTGGCCAGGCCGACCACCCAGCAGCCGCCTTCACGGGCGATGTGCCGCATCGTCGCCTGCCAGCCGTCGCCGCAGTCCCAGGTCGGCGCAACGAGCACCTCGATGTTCTGCGCATACAGCGCATAGCGCGCCAGCGGCATGTAGTTTTCCCAGCACAGCAGGCAGCCGATGCGGCCGACCGGCGTGTCGACCACGCGCAATCCGCTGGCGTCGCCGCGGCCCCAGACCATCC
>JBFGOX010000360.1:0-3860 GCA_041565015.1 Burkholderiaceae bacterium | reverse complement strand
GTGCGCAGTAGGATCTCCGGGCGCAGCTTCAGGCTGCCGGCCTCGGCGCAGCGGCGTGCGATTTCCTGCGCCTGGTTGAAGCCGCGCTCCGACTGGCGCTCGAACGCCAGCGGCACCGGACATAAGGCGTCGGCCTCGCGCAGCACAGTCGGCGCCCGTTGCGCGAGCAGGGTGCCGAAGGCGCGGGCCAGCGGCAGTTGTCCGCTGAACTTGAGCGCCGCGACCATCCGGTCGACCGGCGGCGCGTAGTCGGCCAGGGTGACCGTGGCATCGAAGCGAGGCGGATGGCGCAGGCAGCGGCCGCAGCGATCCACGGCGGACGGCGGCAGTCGCAGCGCGCAGACGGCGCAGCGGGGCGCAACGGCGAAATAATCTTCCGCGCAGCCGGCGCACAGCGGGTCGCCCTTGTGGAGATCGCAGACGACGCAGCGCGGTGCCAGCCCACTTCGCAAACGCGCGCAGTGGTGGGCCAGTGGCAGGCGCCAGAATCGTCCGGGCGGACTGGCTGCAGCGGAGGTCGACATCGCATGCCAGCATAAACTCGGCGCGCGCCCGCTATTGGTCGCTTCGCGCCTCCTCTGATGCTCGGCCCAGGCACTTCTGAACTGACACCGACGATCATCGATCCGCCACGTATGGCGGCGCGCGTGCAGACGGTGCGGCAGCAGTTCGACCGCCGTGCCGCTCGATTTGCAGCGCACGATTTCATCGTCCGTGAGGTCGGCCGGCGGCTGATCGAACGGCTGCAGGTGATCCGGCTCGATCCGCGACGTATCGTCGACGTCGGCTGCGGCGCGGGCGGCGCGCGGGCGGCGCTGCTGGCGCAATTCGCGCGGGCGCAATGGCTTGGCGTGGACCTGTCGCCCGGCATGCTGGCTGCTGCGCCGACTGCCTCCGCCTTGTCTCGCCTGCTGCCGTGGCGGCCTTCACGCGCGACCGTGGTCTGCGCGGACGCGGCGAATCTGCCGTTGGCCGACGGCAGCGCCGATCTGCTGTTTTCCAACCTGATGCTGCATTGGCATCCACAGCCGCATAGCGTCTTTCCCGAATGGCTGCGCGTACTTCGCGTTGAAGGATTGCTGCTGTTTTCATGCTTCGGCCCCGACACGCTGAAGGAACTGCGGCTGGCGTACGCGACGTCCGGAATTGCTGCCAAGCCGATGCCGTTCGTCGACATGCACGATTTCGGCGACATGATGGTGGCGGCGGGTTTTGCGGCGCCGGTGATGGACGCCGAAACGATTCGTCTCACCTATCCCGGGCCGCAGGCGTTGCTGCGCGAGGTCGCGGCGCTCGGCGGCAATCCGCGTGACGACCGGTCCGCGGGCCTTGTGTCGGGTCGGCTCGCGCGCACGCTGCTCGCCGCGCTGGATGAAAAACGCGATGCGCAGGGGCGAATCAGCCTGAGTTTCGAGATCGCGTACGGTCACGCGTGGAAACCGCAGCCCCGCATGCGCGGGCGCTCGACGGTGCCTCTCGATGACCTGCGCGCGCAACTGCGCCGGCGCTGAGCGCGGACGGTGCCGCGCGCGGATTGCATGCGTCTGTCGATGACAAGAGCAGGACGAAATCTGGCTTCTCGCGTTTCTGAGCGAAGCGGCACGGCAACGGTGGGGCAGCGCGGTGAAGGTGGTGGAGCAGACGGCGGCCGCCGTTCCGGGCAAGCGCACCGACGCCGACCGTGCCGCGGCGACGGCCATTAGGAACGGCGTCGATGTCCCCTGGCGCTGAGGGTCACGGCGTTCACCATGGCCTTCGACGGCGCCAGCAGCAGTGCCAAGGTCTGCGGTGTCGCGGGCCGCACCGGCGGCGCGGTTTTGAATGGTGGTCAAGGGCAACACGCTGTCGAAGATCGCTAAGCAGTTCTACGGCAACGCCAGCGATTACAGGCGCGATTGGATGCGTATATTCGAGGCGATTAGGCCGATGCTGGCGCATCCGGACAAGATCGATCCGGGTCAGAACCTGCGCGTTCCGCCGACGCAGACGCCGGCCTCGTCGGTACTGCCGCCGGGCCGTGGTTCATCTGGTCGTGTGCCTATAATCCCGGCCTTTGCGCCGGACCGGTTGGCTCATTCGGCCGGTAGCCGCTACGGGGCTCCGCTGCTGGTACCCGTCGACGCATTTATGGCGAAGCCCTGTCGATGTCCGAACCCGTCCGCCGCTGGATGATCAAGCGCAACTGCTCGGCCAGTCCGAAGCAACTTGCGCTGGTTTTCGGCTCGATCGTCGCCGTGTCGTTCGCATTCGGTGCGGCCTTCGCAGCGCAGGGCCTGTGGTTGGTATTGCCTTTCGTTGGCGTCGAGATGCTCGCGGTGGCGATCGCCTTCGTGTGTTACGGGCGGCAGGCGGCCGATTACGAACGAATCGAGATCGGCGAAGGTCTGGTTTCGGTTGAGCAGGTCGAGGCAGGACAGCGGTCGGTCCGGCGGCTGCCGGCGTCGTGGGCGCGGGTGGACGTGCAGCGGCGCAGCGGCGTGGTCGTGTCGCTGGCATCCGGCGCCGAGCGGATCGAGGTGGGTCGTCACCTTCGCGATGCACGGCGGCTGCAGTTGGCAGAAGAACTGAGAAGCGCGCTGCGCCCGGCTGTTCCGGGCTGAAGCAAGCGCAATGGATAGTGGGTCCCAGCGCAGGAATCTGAAGATGATCATTCGCTCGATGAAGCAGACGCTCATGAAACTTGTCGTCGCGGCGGTAGCGCTGGCGGCGGCGGGCAGTGCCGCCGCGATCCAGAGCCGCTACAACCTGCCGCCGCCGGTCACTCGCATCGCCGAGGAGATCCACGGTCTGCACTGGATGATGCTGCTCATCTGCGGCGTGATCTTCATCGGCGTTTTCGGCGTGATGTTCTATTCGATCTACGCGCACCGCAAGTCAAAGGGCGCGGTGCCTGCCAATTTCCACGAGAGCACGAACGTCGAGATCATCTGGACCGTCATACCGTTCCTGATCGTCATCGGCATGGCGGTGCCGGCCACCAAGACCGTGGTCGCAATGAAGGACACGACGAACGCGGACCTGACGATCAAGGCCACCGGCTATCAGTGGATGTGGGGTTACGACTACCTGAAGGGCGAGGGCGAGGGAATTTCGTTCCTGTCGCGGCTGGCCACGCCGCGCGCCCAGATCGACGGAACGGACGCCGCGGCGCGCAAGGCCAACAGAACCTACCTTATCGAAGTCGACAACGAAGTGGTCGTGCCGGTGAACAAGAAAGTGCGCGTGATCACGACCGCGAACGACGTGATCCACGCCTGGATGATCCCGGCCTTCGGCGTCAAGCAGGATGCGATTCCGGGATTCGTTCGCGACACGTGGTTCCGGGCCGAGAAGGTCGGCACTTATCGCGGGCAGTGCGCCGAGTTGTGCGGCAAGGACCATGCGTTCATGCCGATCGTCGTGCGGGTGGTCAGCGCCGACGACTACAGCAAATGGGTCAACGAGAAGATGCAGGCGATGGCCGCCGCCAAGGACGATCCGAACAAGACATGGGAGCTGGCCGAGCTCAAGGAGCGCGGCGCCAAGGTCTATGCGGCCAACTGCCAGGCCTGTCACCAGGCCAACGGCCAGGGCGTGAAGGGCGCGTTTCCGGCCCTCGACGGCAGCGCCGTCGTGATGAACAAGGAGCAGCAGATCGCGATCCTGCTCAATGGCAAGGGTGCGATGCCGGCGTGGAAGTCGCTGTCGGATGTCGAGCTGGCGGCCGTGGCCACCTACGTGACGAACAGTTGGGGCAACAGCTCGGGCTCGGCGGTGCAGCCGACCGAATTCGTGGCCGCCCGCAAGTGAGCCCAGGCCTGAAGTATCGGATTCAAATCAGAGGTAATTCATGAGCGCAGTCGCCCACGACCACGTCCACG